>JAKIUJ010000326.1 GCA_021647625.1 Desulfobacula sp. | reverse complement strand
GATTTTTTCCCGGTGGGGATGTTATTCTGTGTTATGTCGCCGGTAATAATTGCCTTTGATCCGTATCCGATCCGGGTAAGAAACATTTTCATTTGTTCTGAAGTGGTATTCTGAGCTTCATCCAAAATGATAAAGGCGTTATTTAATGTTCTACCCCTCATAAAAGCAAGCGGGGCAATCTCTATGGTTTCGAGTTCAAGAAGGCCTTTTGCTTTTTCAAAGTCCATCATGTCGTATAGGGCATCATACAAGGGCCGCAAATATGGATTTATTTTCTGGGCAAGATCACCGGGTAGAAAACCCAATGCTTCTCCCGCTTCTACCGCAGGACGGGTCAATACAATTCTTTTTACCTCTCCTTTGGAGAATGCCGCCATGGCCATTGCCATGGCCAGATATGTTTTGCCGGTGCCTGCGGGGCCGATGGAGAAAACAATGTCATTGCTTTGGATACTTGATACATATTTTTGCTGGACCGGACTTCTGGGCGTAATTGGTTTGTTTCGGACCGTTTTAAATACGGTTGTCCTAAAAAGATCTTTTAATTGTGCAAGAGAGTTGTTCTTTATTGTGCTTATGGCAGAATCAATTTCAGGGTCCTCCAATACCATGTGGGCCTCTAAAAGACCATATAGCTGGAGTATAAGTTTTTCTGCCAGATCAACGTCTTGTTCTTCACCTTCAACTCTTAGATCATTGCCCCTCGTGTTGATTATCACATTAAAGGCAGCACTGATTTTATCTAAGTTTTTATTGTGATGGCCAAACAGATCCCTGGAGAGCCCCGGGTTTTGAAGCTTGATGTTTTTCATGGCATATAGGGTGCATTTTATTTTCTTAAAGGTCAATAAAAATCTTGACTAAAAAACGAGTAAATTGGTATTCAAAAAGTGCGATAAAATCAAAGAAAAAAGGGAAAATATGAACACATTTGATATTGTTGTAATTGTTGTCATTTCATTTTGTTTGATACGGGGCCTTTTTAAAGGGCTGGTTGGAGAGGTATCCGGTATCATCGGTGTTGTTGCCGGGTTCTATGGTGCCTTTACCTACTATCCGATGATTGCGGTATATGCAGAACCGTGGATAGAATCGTCCGGTATTAGAAGTTTGCTGGCGTTCTTTTTATTGTTTTGTATTATTTTATCTTTTGTTGGACTGATTTCAATCCTCATTCGAAAACTCTTGAAGCTGGTTTTCCTTGGATGGGTTGATAGAACGTTCGGCCTTGTTTTCGGGGCTGCCAAAGGGGTACTGATTATGTCTGTTCTGTTTATTATGGTGACAACCTTTCTGCCCAGAAATTCAAGTATCCTTAAAGAATCAATATGCTCACCCTATCTTGCACAAGTGTCCAAAACATTGACGGTTTTTATTTCTAAAAATGGGAAGAGTGGTTTTTTAAATAATCTTGAAGGACTGTTTTAATCCTTGGAAACACTTGACAGCTTATCTGACATCATCCGCACCCTTAGAGGAAAAGGCGGGTCTGACGGTTGTGCCTGGGATAAACAGCAAACAGCTCAGACCATGTGGAAGTGCCTTGCCGAAGAAGTATATGAGCTTGAAGACGCCATTTCAAAACAAGATTTGATCAATGTGTGCGAAGAGTTGGGTGATGTGCTGTTTCAACTCGTTTTTATCATTGAAATTTTTCAGGAAAAAAAAGCATTTACCTTGTCCGATGTAATTGAGCAGGTGGCGCAAAAGATGATCCGCAGACATCCTCATGTTTACGAAGATGCAGTGGTTACATCAAAAGAGGATCTTGATCTTCAGTGGGACAGAATTAAAGCCCGGGAAAAGCAGGAAAAGTCTCCAGATAATCAACAGATGGCTTCTGTTCTTGACCGGGTGCCAAGGGGCATGCCATCTCTATTGCGTGCCTTGAAGGTGTCAAAATGTGTTGTAAAGGAAGGGTTTGACTGGGATACGATTCAGCAGGTGATTCAAACGGCCAGGGAAGAGATGGATGAATTTGAAGCTGCTCTTTCTTCTGGTAATCAAAAAGAGGCCGTGCTTGAGTTCGGTGATATTTTGTTTTCTCTGGTGAACGTGGCACGGTTTGCCGGATTCCATCCTGAAACTGCTCTGTCAGAATCAACAACGAAATTTGAGGGTCGGTATCGCTTAATGGAAAAAGAATTAAACAAAAGAGACCTCAGCCTGAAAGAACTGCCCCGGGACCAGATAGATTCTTTTTGGGAGGCCGCAAAAAATAATTATGACAAATAATCTCCCCGCTGGAATTTAGCATATTCTGTTTGTGCCATCGCTGCTGTCTGTGTTGCAATCTTTTTTAGCCCCTCATCCGCATCGGCCAGGTTCTGTGTGTCTTCTAAAAGCATGCCGGCATTTTTCTTT
>JAKIUJ010000325.1 GCA_021647625.1 Desulfobacula sp. | reverse complement strand
CTTGTAGATTAAAGCTTTGAATGATCTGTTCAGCGCAAAGAATTCCCTGCTGTTTTGCTGTGAGGATATCAACCGGCCCTGCGGCACACCCTGCCGAATAAATATCTTTTTGGGCCAAAGAATCGGGATCATCAATAAACCGCCATTGGTTCAAAGGGATATCCAGCATGCCCGTGAGAGGAAATGTGCTGTCAGATGCTTGAATTCCCATGGAAAGGACCATCATGTCAAAATGTTCTGCAACACGGTGCCCGTTTCTATCATCCTCTTTGATGACGGATAATTTTCCATTCTCATGTGTAAAAATTTCAAACGGGACGCCTTGAACCAGATCAACACGATCTGAAAGAGACTCAAATTTGACCCTGGTTTCCTTACCTATAATCTGGAGATCAATATAAAAAAGACTTATTTTAGCCTCGGGATAGAGATGGAGTAATTTTTTAATATGACGCAGGGAAATTTTACAGCACACCTGCGAGCAATAGTCCCTTCCTTTTTCCCGGTTCCTTGATCCGACACATTGGATAAACCCTATTTTTGGGGTGTTTGTATCTGGAAAATATTTTTTAAGGGTGTTGTTTTTTAAACTCTGATTGAGGTCTGCGGTGGTGATGATTTTATCGCTTCTGTTATATGCCTGACCCAGAAGTCCTTCGGGTTGGGTGGGAGTGAACCCGGTTGCCACGATGATTTTTCCAGCCTCAATGATATGTTCGCTGTCCCCGTGCAGGCGGGCGGAAAATGTTTGGTTGTTTTTATCTATTTTTATAACTTGTGTGTTCAAATATGTGGTCAGGTTTTCGTATGGATTTTCGTTTGGGAAAATTTTATGGATTGTTTTAGAACTCAAACAACTCGAACAATGCTGGCATGTGTCTGTAGCCATGCATGCCCAGGAAGACGCATGACCACCAAGATGGTCGCTTTTTTCAATAAGATGTACCTTCATTCCATACTCGCTAAGTGTTTGGGCGGCTGTCATGCCGGCCATGCCGCCGCCAATGACCATGACACTTTTCTCTTTGTCATTCATGTTCGATTTTAAAGCCATGTGTTTATTAAACCTGGAAACTTTAAATGAAATTTTCAGGATCCTTTTCAATTTTAAAAAACTTTGGATTATTGCAATTCTATTTTTCTTACAAAAAGTCTAAAGCAATGCCTATGCCACAAAATTATTGTTATTTGATTAGAGGAAAACATATTGTTTTTACATGATGTTATAAAATCCGGGCATGGGTTTATATAAAAGAGAATGATAAATGATAGTAAAATTGCGACCCTTAAAGCGTAGAGCGGTCGCAATATTGCGACCTTCGTTTGGCCGGTGTTTTTTATATCAAGACTATCGTCATAAGGCTGATTTATTAATTCTTATAAAATCATTATGATTTCTCTTGTTATTGTCGGAAAAACCTTTTAAATAAAATTATACCAAATGTCATAAATATGTTTCGATAAACAGATACGACAAATTATCATGACATCTTCTATCAGCGGCTCATTTTCAGGTCATTTGGTCTTTGGTGATTGCCCTAACCTGTTTTTTGGTAATCACTATAAGTGATCCAACCGTATAGGAGTGGTGCATGGATAGTGACCATGAGATAAAAAATATCAAACGTTTAAATCTTGTATTGCGGGCATTCAGAGAGGTCGGAAGACTTCTGGTCACCCAGAATGACAAGCAAAAACTGATAAGTGGTATCTGTAATATCCTGGTTGAAAAAAGAGGGTATTATAATGCCTGGATCGGTTTACTGGATGGAAACGAACGCGTCTGGGTGATCGCCCAGTCTGGATTTAACAGCCAGTTTGATAAAATGCGCGCAAGACTTAGAAAAAATGAATTTACCAGGTGTATCCAAAAAACATTTGAGTCTTAAGATGTCTTTTCAGTGGCAGACCCAGTTGTGGAATGTGCGGACTGTCTGTTATCAAAAAAATACGCCGGAAGAGGATCTATGGCTGTACGGTTGAGCTATGAGAAGAAAAATTATGGGTTCATGGTTCTGTCAATCCCCCAGGAACTCAGTCTGGATAAAACTGAAAAAGATATTGTGAAAGAGATTGCAGATGATATTGCTTTTGGACTTTACAGGATCGATCTTGAAGAAAAAAGAAAGGTTGCCAAAAAAGTACAGGAAGGCAAAATAAGGTTTCAGACGTTGATTGAGAACTCTTTAAACTGTATCTCAATCATTCAGAACGATATAAAAGTGTATCGAAATCCAGGGTCAAGAAAGGTTCACCGGCTGATTGTCAAGGCGTTTGAACCACCCGATTTTGAAAATGTTTATGTAGATGATCAAGCACGGATTAAAAAAGGATATAAAGCGTTGATTGCAGATAAGATACGACACATGG
>JAKIUJ010000123.1 GCA_021647625.1 Desulfobacula sp. | reverse complement strand
CAATTCCAGATGCACACTCAGTTCGGATTCAATGGAAAACTATACTCCGGAAGCAGAAAACCCTGAAGGCGCATTAACCCGCGTATTTACATACTCCGGGCGTGATGCAGACACCATGCCGCCGGTCTGGGTGGCAACAACATCGGATGCCGGCGTTGTTATCGGTGCCTGTATCGTTTCAGCGGCCACAGCAACCGAAGTCGGTGCCACAGGAATTAAAAGAGCACCCTGGGCCAATGCTCCATTTATCCCCGGTGCCCTTGGCGACTACATGGATGCCCAGTTTAAATTTTTCGGCAGTAACGACATCAAAGAAGAATACAAACCTGTTATGGCAGGTCTTAATTATTTTTTAACCGACCAGGCCCGTGGAGGTGATTCAACCAGGCTTCTTGGCGAAAAACGAGATGTAAAAGTGTGGTTGTCCTGGCTTGAACGTTATGCCTACAATGAAATTAACTTTATTGAAACACCCATAGGAAATCTGCCAGAATATAAAGACTTAAAAGTCTTGTTCAAACAAATTATCGATAAAGACTATTCAAAAGAACTCTATACAAAACAATTCTCTTTGTATGTGGATAATATCATCAAACGCGTTGAACTTCAGCAGGCTGCCTATTCTAAAGAAGAGGGTATTCCAAAAGTTTTGTTCGATATTCTGGCAAAACAAAAATCCGGACTTGATAAATTAAAAGAAAAGTTTGGCAGTGTTGTTACACCGGATCTGTTTTCCCAGGAGATACCATGAGCAAGATTGCATGTATTGAACTCTATCATGTCAGAATTCCTTTGGACAAACCGTTCTATCCAAGCTGGATACCCGGATATCCAGCCAAAGAGAATCGGTTCGACCTTATAAAAATCATTACCGAAGATGGTATTGAAGGATACTCTGCGGCCCCTGCCATGTCTTCTGAAAGACTGGGTCTTGGTAATCTGCTTGCTCCATATCTGATCGGACATGATGCCACAGATATCGTTTTAATGCTCCAGCGCATAAGAGAAATAGGATATTTAGGCCTTAAGGTTGGCTGGATTGAACCGGCCTTCTGGGATATCAAAGGCAAACTTGCTGATAAACCCGTGTTTGAACTTTTAGGCGGCAGGCGTGAAACCGTTTTGCTGTATGCCTCAACCGGTGAAATTAAAGATGAGGATTCAAGGGTGTTTGAAGCAAGAAAACGCCTTGAAGAGGGATTTAAAACCATCAAAATCCGGGTTCATGAATTTGATGTAAAAAAAGACATCTCCCATGTAAAGGCTGTTGTTGATGCTGTGGGCGATAAGATGGCCATTGGTGTGGATGCCAATCAGGGATGGCGGGTAACCATTATCAATGATGCCCCGAGCTGGGATCTTGACCGGGCCAAATATTTTGCAGATGCCTGTGCGGATATGAACATTGCCTGGCTTGAAGAGCCCTTGCCCATGGATGATTACGAAAGCCTCACCAAGTTGACCAAATATAGTAAAATCCCCATCACCGGCGGTGAAATCCACAGTAACGGCAAGAATGAACTCAAATACATGATCGAAAAAAGATGTTATAATATCTTTCAACCCGATGCTGTAATGACCGGCGGTATCGCCCATGCCCTTGAAGTTGCGGCCCATTGCAAAAAGCACAGTATGGGGTTCACGCCCCACACCTGGACCAATGGTATTGGATTTGCCGTCAATCTTCAGGTGCTTTTAGCCAGCGGGTTCAACGGGTTAAAACCGTTGGAGTTCCCAATTAATCCTCCTTCCTGGACCATTGAGAAACGGGACGGGATATTAAAACAACCCTTTTACCACATTAACGGGACGCTTCAACCCACCTATACACCCGGATTAGGATTTGAGATTGATCAAAAAGCACTGGCTCAATACGGTGAAAAATTCTTCAGTATGAATAAAAGAAAGCTTATTCTTTACACGATAAAGGATAAAGGATTGTTTACTGCATTAAAATTAAATTCAAACAAAAAAAAATATGGTGTTACTTCGCCTATCAGGGGTGATAGCGCCTGAACATTAAAATTGCAATAGGGTCAGCCACTAAATAGGCTCAAATGATAAAATCCGCAAAAAAGATCAAAAAGAGTCAACAAGTTTTCGAATATCACTAAAACCTGAGGGATGCTTTTCCATTTGCCCTTTTTGATCCACACCCCTGTAGCACAGGTCGACGGTAAAACAAATATCGGCGGCATCAAAAAAATATCGTGCTGTTAATTTCATCCCGTCAAACAGGTCTTTGCCCTGTGTGGCACCGACAGCAAGCAAAATTCCTTTTCGGTTACGGCCTTTAAACTCATCTAATTTCAATACATATTTTCTGGACCAGAGCACCTGGACACGGTCAATCAAAGCTTTCAAATCTGCTGGAAAACCATAAAAATAAACCGGAGATGCCAAGACAATAATATCAGCCTTCATCACTGCCGGTAAAAAGATGGTCGTAAAATCATCTTTATCAAAGATACAATCTCCTTTTCTTTCACAATTACCGCATCCGATACAGGACTTTATGTTCAATTGCATAGCGTCCAGTATTTGTGTGTTGTATCCTTTTTCGTGCATACCCTCCATAAACAGGGACATCAGGTGATGAGAATTTCCTTTTTTTCGAGGACTGGCGTTTATTCCAAGAACATTCATATTTACTTACCCCGTTATTGCTAAAAGTTCGATAAGGCTTGGTCTTGACATTAGAAGATCAAGTTTAAACTTTTTCTGGGAAAATTTCCTTTTTTTCTTTTGAAGCACGTCAAATTTAAAAAATTAATATAAGGTAAAAATATAAAATGTATTTATAAAATAAGTCAATGTTGGGAAATTCAGGTTCAATAATTATGAATTATTAATAAATGCCCTTATAAAATTAAAATTTCTACTTGACAAAAAAATGCTGATTTGGTTAGGCTTACCCATAACAAAGATAATAATGAAGATAGAAAAGTTTAACCTGGCAGTAATTTTCTCGCCCTAAACTTCAAGGAGAAACCACATGCATAAATTACTAAACGACAGTCCCGGTGAACAGATCATGTTATTGGGCAACGAAGCCATAGCCCGGGGAGCCATAGAGGCAGGTGTCGCCTTTGCCACAACCTATCCTGGAACCCCGTCATCGGAGATCTCGTTAAATCTGTTCCAGATGTCCCGGGAGTCTGATCTGTATTTTGAATACGGGCCCAATGAAAAAGTGGCTTTGGAAGTTGCAGCAGCAGCAGCCAATTCCGGTCTTCGAACCTTTTGCATGATGAAACATGTAGGGCTTAATGTCGCGGCAGACCCTTTAATGACATTGGCCTATGTCGGAGTTACCGCAGGTATGGTGATCCTGACTGCGGATGACCCGGCCATGTTTTCCAGCCAGAACGAGCAGGACAACCGCTATTATGCAAAATTTGGCAACCTGCCTATGTTGGAACCCTCTTCTGTGCCCGAAGCCAAAGAAATGATGAAATATGCCTTTAAATTGTCCGAACAACTCAAACAGCCGGTGCTGCTGAGAACCACCACAAGAATCAATCACTCCAATGCATTTGTCACCTTTGGTAAGATGGAAAAACGCATCACCAGGGGCCGGTTTGAAAGGGATCAAACAAGATGTGTCACCGTGCCTGCGGTATCAAGACAACTCCATACAAAAGTGCTGGAAAAAATGGCAAAAGCCAAAGAGATCAGTGAAGGCTGTGAGTTTAACCTTCAAGAGGGTGAGGGCAGGTTCGGCATCATCGTTAATGGTGTCAGCTATCACTATGCATTAGATGCGATTACGGATCTGGGCATAGCCGACAAAGCCAAACTTTTGCGCCTGGGATTTTCCAATCCCATGCCGGAAAAACAGATCAAGACCTTCCTTAAAGGATGTGAAAAAGTCCTTGTAATAGAAGAAGGCGAGCCTTTCATGGAAGAAGCCGTCAAAGCATTTGCCCAGGAAGCCTGTATCACCATCCCCATCAACGGCAAATCCGAAAATCTTTTCTCCCGTCTCTATGAATACGACCCTGCCATGGTTAGGGAAAAAACAGCCGCCTACTTTGGCATTGACTATACCCCGGCAAAAAAAGTATCCACAGACAATGTGCCCCAGATACCCATGAGACCGCCCAATCTTTGTTCGGGCTGTTCCCACAGGGCCACCTTTTATGAAATTAAAAAGGCCGCCGAAGGCATGGACATTATCTGCCCCAACGATATCGGGTGTTATACATTAGGGTTCTTACCCCCCTTGAACATGGGTGATTTTGTTATCTGCATGGGGTCTTCGGTCTCTACATCCTGCGGATTTTCCAAGGCCACGGACCAGAAAGTGATCTCCTTTATCGGTGACTCCACCTTCTTTCATTCAGGCATCACAGGTCTTGTAAATGCCGTATTCAACAACCATAACTTTACTTTGGTTATCCTTGAAAACGATATCACTGCCATGACAGGCCATCAACCCCATCCCGGTGTTGATATGGGCCGATTCGGCCTGGACGGATACGGCAGGGTGAACATAGAAAACCTGGTCAAAGCCCTTGGGGTGGAACATATATCTGTGATCAAACCCTTTAAGGTGAAAAAGAGCATCGAAACCATCAAAGAAGCCCTGGCCTTTAAGGGAGTGTCCGTGATTATCTCCCAGGAGCCCTGTGCCCTTTATGCCAAGAGCCTGAAGCTGCTTAAACCCAGAGCGTTCAGGATAACAGACCGATGTAAGGATCATAAGGACTGTATCACAACAATCGCCTGTCCTTCCTTCTATCTTGAGGATGGCAAAGTCAATATTGATGCAGACACCTGTGTGGGCTGTGCCGTATGTGCCCAGATCTGTCCTGAAAATGCAATTACACCCTTAAAAAAATAAAGGAATACCCAATGGAAACAACCCGATTAATCATCGTAGCAGTAGGCGGCCAGGGGAACCTTTTGGCGTCCAAAGTACTGGGCGAAGCCGCATTGATCAGTGATGTCCCTGTCAGGATGAGCGAAATCCACGGCATGGCCCAAAGGGGTGGAGTTGTAGAGTCCGCCATCGTGTTTGGCGATGCCACAAGCTCCATTATATCGGATGGTGAAGCAGATATCCTCCTGGGGTTTGAACCGTCAGAAACCTTGAGAGCTTTAAACCGTTGCAGCAAAAATACAAAAGTGATCACCAATACAGCCACATCCCCCCCCTTTACCGTGGCCATCGGAAAAGGAGTTTACCCTGAAGTTGAGAATATAAAAAACCTTTTGTCCGAAAAATGCGCAAGTCTGGTTGCCATAGATGCCATGAAACTTGCAAAACAAGCGGGCAGTCCCATGAGTGTCAATATCGTTCTTTTAGGTGCCCTTGTACAGACAGGTTCCTTAGGCTTTACCAGGGAAACGGTGATCCAGGCCATTAAACGAAGAACCAAAAAGTCGTTTTTGGACAAAAATATCAAGGCCTTTGAACTGGGATTTAAGGCGGCTTTTGCATATAATTGATGCTTTTGCCAAGAATTGAAAAAGGATTGAAACCTGCTGCATTATCATCATTTTGATGATAATGCAGCTAACAAAAGAGACAAAAAATAATGAGCAGCAAATTAAAAAGCGTTTGTGTAATGAACGGCCCGAATCTGAATATGCTAGGGAAACGTGAGCCTGAAGTATACGGCTCTTTAACCCTTGAAGATATAAACAAAGGGCTAAAAAAATCTGCCGGCCCTTTGGCACTTGATGTGGAATTTTTTCAGTCAAATCATGAAGGGGAAATTGTAGATAAGATCCATGCGCTTTTTGAATCCAACACACAGGGCATAATTATCAATCCAGGTGCATTTACGCACACAAGCGTGGCGCTCAGGGATGCTCTTCTATTGCTGCCATGCCCGATTATCGAAATCCATCTGTCCAATATCTATAAAAGAGAGTCTTTTCGTCATAAATCTCTGGTGGCGGATATCGCCCGGGGTCAGATTTCAGGGTTTGGGCATTTTGGCTATCAGATGGCATTAAGTGCAATGGCCGATATGATCAATGAATCCTGATCTTCTCATCCTCTGCGCCACCGTTCATGAGATTTCCAAATTTTTCGACCGATATCCCTCAGAATCTGAAATTAAATCCAGATCCGGGGTCTCTGTTTTTTCCGGAAAAATGAATCAGAAAACATATGATCTCATCCTCACGGGTGCCGGCGTATTTAATGCAGCCCATGCACTGACAGCATATCTCGAACAAAGAACACCCGGATTTATTCTTCAAACCGGTATCGCAGGAATTTTTGAGTTGTCAGGTCTTTTAGTCGGTGATGTGGCGGTCGCAACACAGGAACACTATATTCACACGGGTGTTCAATCAGATTCTATAACCCATGCCCCGCTGCCGTTTGATTTAATCAAGGGCCATCCGCCAACGCGGCAGGGAATCTACCTGTTGGAAAAAGGACTGCTGAATCAATGCTATAAAAATTTGGTCATCGCGTTTAAAGATGAAACCACAATGGTTGGCAGGGGCAACTTTATTACTGTTTCAACGATTACAGCATCAAAGGAATCGGCTGTTAATCTTTATGCATCATTTTCACCAGTCATGGAAGCCATGGAAGGTGCTGCATCCGCACATATGGCCTTGCTGTATGATATCCCGTTTGTTGAAGTCAGATCGGCATCAAATTTTGTCGGACAAAGGGACAAATCAAAGTGGGATATTCAAAAGGCTGCGCAACAGATTCCAAAAATATGCAGTGCTGTCTCTCTTATTTGAAGTAATTGATAGATATACATCGTTTTTTTGCCTATGCATCTTCCGGAAAATTTAATTATTGGTTTACTCAGACACCAATTCCCGATATATTATCGATTAAAAGCATCAGCGATCAATTCAAGCAATACCCTTGGTAAGCGTATGTGCGTTTACCCGGATCATAAAGGCTTGACATCATAAAGACTTGACATCGTAAAGGATTCCGATTAATTGAAATCAGGAGTTTGTTTGGATAAGACCAATAGCGGGTTTATATGCAATACATAGATTCACATTGCCATCTTCATGATTCAAGAATCAACCAAAATCTTGGGCCGATTATAGTGCGTGCTAAAAGAGCGGGTGTCCGATACACGGCATCCTGTTCCACCATGGAAGAAAATTTTGAATTGACCGCTCAAATTTCTCAACAATACCCATCAATATTACCCTTTTTTGGTATCCATCCCTGGTTTGTGGATACTATATCATCCGATTGGAAACAGACCCTTGAAACCTATTTAACAACTATACCGTCGGGCATTGGTGAAACCGGCATTGATTTTACAGATAAATCAGCCAATCAGGATCTTCAGCTTGGGGTATTCAAATATCATCTCAGTCTTGCAAAAGAGTTGGAGCTTCCCATCAATATCCATGTCAGAAAAGCCTGGGACACTTTTATTCATGTCTTAAAAAAGTTCGGTAAATTTAGAACACCCGGAATGATTCATTCATATTCCGGATCAGCAGATATGATACCGATCTTTGAGAAAGCAGGGTTTTATATCTCATTTTCAGGGTCGGTGACCAATCCTGGTGCAAAAAAGGTTGTATCGGCATTAAAAAAGGTATCACAGGATCGGTTTGTCCTGGAAACAGATACGCCGGATATTTATCCGTATATTGAACAGTCCGATTCACAAGGGTTTCAATTGAATAGACTGAATGAACCGGCTAATATACCGGCCATTGCCCAAATCGCATCAAGCAGGATCGGCCTTGATTGTGAGGCCTTTTGTGAAAACGTGTATCAAAACAGCAAAACCCTTTTTTTATCCATATTTGAAAAAAGAGAGAAAGAATAAATGGATCAATTTGCAAGAACGCAGCAATTGCTCGGACCGTCAGCCATGGAGAAGATAAAATCCGCAACAGTGGCCATATTCGGCCTGGGTGCAGTGGGCTCATTTGCAACCGAGGCCCTGGCAAGAACAGGTATAGGAAATCTTTGCCTGATTGATTTTGATAAGGTGGATGCCTCCAATATCAATAGACAGCTCTTTGCCCTTCACTCTACGATCGGCAAAGAAAAGGCGAGCCTTGCATATAAACGGGTCATGGATATCAATCCAGAATGCAGGGTGGATATTCACAGTTCCTTTATAAACGCCGAAACCCTTGAAACCCTTTTTCCCAAAAATGTCGATGTGGTGGTGGATGCCATTGACGGGTTGAACTCAAAAGTAAATCTTCTGGTAAAAGCCAGGCAGATGGGCCTTGATATTGTATCAAGCATGGGGGCGGGTGGTAAAACCGATATTTCAATGATTAAAACTGGGGATATCAGTGAAACCGAAGTCTGCCCGCTGGCCCGGGTGGTTAGAAGACGATTGCACCGCAGAGATATTTATGACGGTATTCAAACGGTTTATTCAATTGAAAAACCATTAAACAAACAGTCCTTTAATCCTGAAGATGCAGTGGATGTCTTGCTTGATCACGGAAGGTCAAGGCCTCCCATCGGAACAATCGCCTGGGTGCCGGGGGTATTCGGACTAACCATAGCGAGTGAAGTGATAAAGGTAGTAATTGCTAAATAGTGATCATTGTATCAATATCATGGACAATGCATAAAAGAGCTGAGCCTACCTAAGTTCAGGCATATAATTTACCCAACCGAATAATCCCAGCCGCTTGTGTTTTAAAAGTAAATGTAAAAAAAAGGCTTTGCCGTGCATAAGTGCCTGTAAATTAAAAAATAAAAATTCATGCCG
Source organism: Desulfobacula sp. (assembly GCA_021647625.1). Lineage (GTDB taxonomy): Bacteria > Desulfobacterota > Desulfobacteria > Desulfobacterales > Desulfobacteraceae > Desulfobacula. The sequence continues at coordinate 3,665 of JAKIUJ010000123.1, read as the reverse complement.
GATTTACAAGCTTTTACTCTGGGCGAGCCAATATTTTCGCGTTACATTTCAATCAAATTGCTTTAGAATATGTGAATTAACGAGACAGCAAATTTTATATACTAATTTGAGGTTATCCAACAGCTATCAATGGAGTTACCTCTGGAGAAATCTATAAAAGTGAAATTTTTTATATCCATCCTTATCTTTTTTGGACTTATGTTCGGAACCGTTTGCTACAGTGATCAGGCGCTCTATGCTGTAAAAGTTTCAAAAGAACCTAATATAGATGGAAACATTGGCGATCATGAATGGGATGCGGCTAAAGAAATCATCACCCAGGATAAATCGGTAAAAGCAAATATCATTGATATAAAATTAAAGGCTGTTTACAATCAAGACAGGATATTTTTTTTAGTCCGGTTCCCGGATAGCGATGAATCAAGAAATCATAAAAACTGGATATGGAATAAAACCGCATCAAGATATGAAACAGCCCCGGAAAGGGAGGACTGCTTTGTTTTTAAATGGAGAATAACGCCTGAAGTCAACACGAATCTGAGTGTGTATGCCGATAATGATTATACAGCCGATATTTGGTATTGGAAGGCCCATAGAACAGACCCTGTGGGATTTGCAGATGATAAGCTTCAAATTTTAAGTAAAATCCGGATTGAAAAAGCCATAAAAATAAAAAGCGGCAACGGTGGAATCAGATATTTGAGACGAAAGGGCGATAATGGAACCGCTGCATATAAAACAAATCTGCTTTTTGAATATCAGGGGGACGAGGTCCGCCGTTATCAATATCTGGAGCCGTCACAAAGTCGTGGTGATATAAGGGCAAAAGGGAAGTGGAAAGATGGACAATGGACCATTGAATTTTCACGAAAGCTTAACACAGAAAATAGTGATGACATTCAATTTTTAAATGATAGTGAATTTCAATTTGGGATTTCAACCAAAGAAATTGCAGGAAGAGAGCCTGATTTCAAATTATCAAAACCTTATTTTGGCAGCGGTGATGTCTCGGAAAACATTTTCTTAAAGTTAGTTCCATAAATAAGGAACGGGAATTAAATTAAGTGCCCATAATTAGCAGAAGTTTTTGTCGTATTCAAGGCGCGAGGAGGAAACTAAACTATCTATGTGCCCAACGAGAAATGCAGAAGACGACGAAAAAAGCAATAATTATGGGTAAGTTATTTAATGTACGTTCCTAAGGCATTATAATGAAGTTAAGCTTTAGGCAAACTAAAAATATAAGTATTTTTTTTATATTGACCTTTGTATTTATTTTGAGCTTGATTCCCTGGATCACGTATCAAAAAATATCAGCACCGCTTCAATCATTTCTAACCTCTCTATCAAGTACCAATGACGCTTTTGAAATTATAAATTTGGTCAATGCGGCCAGAGAAGATTTTGATCGGCTGGTAAAAGGTAAAACAAGTGATTTTGACCGTGTTACCCTTAATATAGATAAAGCCATTGAAATGATTGATATCGTTTCTGAGCGTAACAGGGGTAATCTGAAAATTACAGACAAGGCTGATTTATTAAAGAAAGAATCAAAAAAATTCAAATCAATCATTGTTTTTTATTTTAATGAAATAGAATATGATCCTTCCGCAGATACGTTAGACCAGCTTGAAAAAATGGTAATACAAACGCAACTTGAAACCATGGCCTCACTTTTCGTATTTGTCGATTATGTGACCAGGGATGCTGATCACGATGTTGTTGTTGTTAAAACTATTCTGAAGAATAATAAACTCATAGCCATTTTCAGTCTTTCAGGGGCAATGCTTTTAGCTGTTTTGGGTACAATACTGATGACAAAAGCACTATCGAGCCCTTTAAACCAATTGATTTTAGGGACAAAAAAAATTGCTGAAGGTAATTTTAATTTTAGAGTGAACGTAACAGATAAAGACGAAATCGGGGAGCTTGGCAATTCATTTAATATAATGACAAAACGATTGCAATTGGAAAGAGAGCAGCTTCAAAGTATCGTTGATTCAATGCCTTTGATGCTTTGGGGTATCGATTCATCCGGAAAACTGTGTTTGATTAATGAGACGGCATCAAAGCTCATTGGATATTCTCTTTCGGATATAAAAAATGAAAAGCTGTGGGATATTATTCCTCAATTTAATCCTGTCAAAAAACAGATTTTGGAGATTGTGGCATCAGGCCAAATTAAAATATATAATCGGCAGCAGGTTGTCTGGAAGAATGAGAAACAATATTTTGAGGTCACCATTTATCCTTTAAAAATAAGTTCTGATATGACGGCCATCATTTTGGTCAGGAATGTAACACAATCGGTCTTGATGGAAGAATCTGTACTACAGTCGGAGAAAATGATTTCTGTGGGTGGTTTGGCAGCAGGCATGGCTCATGAAATCAACAATCCCTTATCAGGTATCATGCAGAGCGCAAGCGTGCTGATTAATCGATTGTCAGTGAATTTGCCGGCAAATGAAAAAGCCGCCTCCCAGGCAGGAACCAGCTTGTCTGCGATTCAATCGTATATGGAAAAAAGAAATGTGATTAAATTACTTGATAATATACACAGTGCCGGTAGAAATGCGGCGGATATTGTAGAAAACATGCTTTCTTTTTCAATAAAAGGAGATTTTAAAAAAGAAAATCACAGCGTTTCTGAAATGCTGATAAAAACCCTTGATTTAGCTAAAAATGATTATGATTTGAAAAAAAAATATGATTTTAAAAAAATAAAAATCATAAAAGAATTTGATGATCTAAATGTCCCTGATATTTTATGTGAAGAAAGCAAGATTCTTCAGGTTTTTTTTAATATAATTAAAAACGCAGCCCAAGCCATGTATGAAGGAATGGAAAATTTTGAGCAGGCAATACTGATTCTGCGTGTCTTCATGGCAAAGGACATGGTTCAAATAGAAATTGAGGACAATGGTCCCGGGATTAATGAGGCCGTGCAAAAACGGGTCTTTGAGCCATTTTTCACCACAAAAAAAGTCAGTCAGGGAACCGGCCTTGGTCTGTCTATTTCATATTACATCATTACAGAGAACCATGGCGGAGCGATGTCTGTGCAATCTATTGAAAAAAGCGGTTCTCGTTTTGTTATCAAATTGCCGATCCATTCATAACCTCTGGGTCATAACCTCTGGGATCAATCTTCTTTTTTTGGGATATTTGCTTTTTAAGCGGTTTGCGTATCCACCGATAATACCATGCGAGAGGCAAGACTCATCAGCTTGTCTGCGTTCTTGTCGATAATACCCGCACCCTTGCTTACATGATCCGCATCGGTTTGGAGATTTTTAATATGCTGATTGGCATTTTTAAGGCTTTCATCATTTTCTGAAATAAATTTACCTACTTTGGCAAAGCCTTCGGACAATTCACTGATATTTTTTGATACCTCTTTAGTTGCACTGGACTGTTCTTTTATGGCATGGGTGATATCTCCCACCCGTTTATTGGCATCCATGACGATTTTTTTTATGGCAGACATTTCTAAAGATGTGTCTGTTGTCGAGATTTGAATGTCATTTACCTGTAGATTGATCTCATTAGCCGATGCAGATGTCTGTATGGCAAGTTCCTTGATCTCCGATGCCACAACCGCAAACCCTTTTCCGGCATCACCGGCTCTTGCCGCTTCAATGGTGGCATTTAAAGCCAGAAGATTT
>JAKIUJ010000122.1 GCA_021647625.1 Desulfobacula sp. | reverse complement strand
TATTGATCAACGGAGAATCCGGCACAGGCAAGGAATTGATTGCCGGAGCCATCCACTACAACAGCCGCAGGAAAGATGGACCGTTTATCAAAATAAATTGTGCGGCCATCACTGAAACCCTGTTGGAATCGGAACTGTTCGGCCATGAGAAAGGTGCTTTTACCGGTGCCAATCGTAAAAAGGAAGGAAAATTTCAATTGTCAGACAAGGGCAGCATTTTTTTGGATGAGATCAGTGAAACATCCATGGCCATGCAGGTAAAGCTGCTTCGGGCATTGCAGGAAAGGGAGATCACACCGGTGGGCGGTGAAAAACCGATAAAAATAGACACCCGGATTATTGCAGCCACAAATAAAAATCTGGTGGACTTGATTGAAAGTGGTAATTTCAGGGAAGATCTCTATTATCGATTGAATGTTATTAATCTTCGGGTACCGCCATTGAGGGAAAGATCCGAAGATATACAGCTGTTGGCCGCTCATTTTTTAAAAGTCTATTCAAAGAAGAATAATCGGGACATTAAAGGTTTCACACCCGACGGCATGGACAAGCTGACCAGCTATTTTTGGCCTGGAAATGTCCGGGAATTGATGAACACCATTGAAAGAAGCGTCATCCTTTCTACTCAGGACTGCCTGGGCAAAGATGAGCTTCAAACAGGAGACAAGATTTTCGCTTCCAGCCAGGGTAAAGACAAAGAAGATCAGGGGCTTGATTTTGGTGACAGGACACTTTATGAAGTGGAAAAACTGGCTATTTTAAAAATGCTTGATAAAACAGGGAACAACAAAAGTGAAACAGCCCGGCGTCTTGGAATTGCCAGACGAACCCTGCATTTAAAACTTAAGGACTTTGGTGTCATGCCGTGATTTTATCCAAGATAGAGTTTTAAAAAAATGTTGACCACCCCCAGGGCAAAAACAGCAGGCAGCAAAACGGCTTTCCATCTTTTTACAGGATCAACAATCATCCCGGTTAAAGACAGGTTCACACGGTTGATGCCCAGGTATAGACCTGTCAACAGCAAAAGGCCTTGTATCAAGGGAACTATTTCCGGATAAAACGGATTAAAATGGACATGGGCTGTGCCAAAAAGATCCCACCCATACCCTAAAGGATCAGACAGCACATTGAGGACATAGGAGTAATTCACCATGATAGAGGGAAGGCTGAAGGCGATCCAGGCAAATATACCCACCGGGATCAGCATATAGGAAAGGGCCAGCACCAACTGCTTTACATCTCCTTTATAACCGGATAATTTTGCAGACCACCTGGAGAGAAAAACAAAAATCCCCGGAAAAACAATCAGGGACATGCTGTACAACACACCCAGATAAATAAAGAAAGAAGATAGCTGCCGGGATTCAGTTACATTGGCGGCAGCTTTAACAAATCCCCAGGGGCCCAGCATGGTAATGCTGAATGCAATGGCCACCACCAGCATGATGATTATATTATACATTTCCGAATAATCTTTAACTCTTGTGTCCGAACCAAAGGGCCTTAAAAAGAATCCCACATTGTTTTTGGGACAGGTTTTCACGCACTCGGTACAAAGGCCGCAGTAATTGTTTCTGTCCATGGTTCCGGGGTATTGGTTCCAGGGGCACCCCCAGCCATCGGGACTTCCCGTAAGACAGGCTTTATTTTTATGTTTTTTGCAGACATCTTTGTCAATGACCCGCAACGCTGTCATGGAGGCCATGGAATAATTCCCTACAAATCCCCCCACAGGGCATAGATAAAGACAGAACACCCGATTTCTGAAGATAAAGGCCAGGACCAGAGTTGCGGAAAGAATAAGCAGAAACATGATGGCCGTGGCCACGGGCCTTGTGATCAGGATAATACCAAAGGAGATCATCAACAAAAATATAATATTCTGAAGCCACATATTCCTCAATTTTTTTGGCCAGTCAAGGCCAAGACCTGTAAATTTATGATGTTTGCCTTTGATGGGTTTTTTGATAAACCTCACCGCAGTAAAGGCTTTTCTGCTAATCCACTCGGCCGGTGCCGGCAAAGGGCAGATCATGCACCATAATCTTCCCCCCAGAGGAACAAAGACAGACTTTAAGAGAAACCACCACAAGATCCAAACAATAATAATGGCAATATTGTGGTTTCCCACAGGAGTCCCCTTCAGGCTTGCGATGATAAACAGATAAAAGATGACAAATCCCGGAAACAACAGAAAAAACTGAAAACTTCTACGTTTCACCAGCCATTTTAACCCGGGTATGATAGTAAACAGATTCAGTTGTTTTGCCTCTTTTTCAAGGGGTCTTGTGCCGGCACCAAACCATAAAAACAGGCTTATTACAATCCAGATGGAAAGCGAGACCATGGTATAATAAAGGGTATTGGGTGCCACGATCAACTCCCCTGTCATAAAGGGATGTAGATTCCCGCACACCTGGGTACAGCGAAAAATAAATTTCCCGGGTCTGTCTGCAACAAACTCTATTTGAGTAACTTTGTCCCAGTCTGTTTGAAGTTTACCATCATCATCTTCCCATTCGTATTTCTGGTAAGCCACCCCACCCTGTTTAATGGTGAATTCAACTGGATACCCATCCAGTAAAAATCCATGGGTCACATCTTTGGATGTGGGTTTAATAATAATTGTATCGCCTTTATTGACAAAGATCCGCTCCGGGGTATACCCGTATTTGCCTGCTGTAAGCTCAATGGTATGGGTTTTATTTTCAATGGACGTCTTGGCAAAAAATCCCGGCAGGCCGATGGCTGCAAAAAAAAGGATAATGATGGCAGTTGTCCGACGGGTTTTTAATGTCATTTTTGTCCTCATAAGGCATTTTTTTATATGAAAGTCTAAAAACATATCAGTGAGTTTCATGCTTTGTTGTGGGGCAAACCGATATCTATAACCCGATCTGCCAAATGGCGGTTATTCGGTTTTCAACAGATATTCAAACAGGTCAATGGATTTTCCGCCACCCCAGTCCCGGGGTCCCATGGCCTTGCCCATCAACCCGCCTTGCCGGTTCAGTATAAAGGTTGTGGGGATATTTCGGATGCCGAAAGCCCTTCCCATAACACCTTTTTCATCCATAAGTATATTGAATGTAAGCTTGTGCTTTTTGATAAACTTTTTTACTTTTTTTGATGATTCTTTCAGATCAATTGCCAGGATGACAAACTCATCTTTATCTATCTTTTTATGCAGTTTTTCAATATCCGGCATTTCATATACACAACTCGGACACCAGGTGGTCCAGAAATTTAAAAATACGATTTTCCCTTCAAAATCAGAAAGTGTTACCGGATTCCCATCCATATCAAAAAGGCCATGGCTTGCCGGGGGAGGGGTCCCGGCAAGCATGATGATTCCTAAAGATGCGAATTTTTTTTTAAGAGCACTGGTGTCAGGATGTGCATAATCCATAGGAAAAAACAGGGCTATGATCAGGTAAAAGCCTAATACGAGACCACATTTTTGCATACCTTCACTGTTTATCATCTCAAGAACCTTTATACGTCTACAGGGTGAATCTATTAAACATGCTAAACCAGGTGGTAATAGCTGTGAAGGAATCATTAAAGATCAAAATTCCCATTAATATAAGTATCAGGCCGGTTCCTTTGTCGATGATCCAGAGGTATTTTTTTATCCGGTTAAATACCCTGAAAAAATACTGGATAAAAATAGCGGTTAAAAGGAAAGGGATGCCAAGGCCGGCCGAATAAATCAACAACAGCCGAATACCTGAAGTTGCCTGATCAACGGTTCCGGCATAGGTGAGGATCGCCCCTAAAACCGGCCCGGTACAGGGAGTCCAGCCAAAGGCAAAAGCCATACCTAGGATCAGGGAAAAAAAAGCCCCTTTCCTCTTCGTATTCAGATGGAAGCGCATATCCTTGAAAAACCAGTTAATGCGGAAGATGTTCAATTTGATCAACCCGAAAAAAATGATGACCAGGCCGGAGACTTTGGTCAACAGGCCGATATGAAAGCTGAAGATTGAACCGATCCATGTAGCCGACGCACCAAGTGCTACAAACACCAGGGAAAATCCGGTAATAAACAGCAGGGAATTGAAAATGACATGAATCTGGGTCCTGTCGAATACCCTGGGTTTGCCTTCCATAGCCATGATCTCGTTTACAGACACGCCTGAAATAAAGGAGACATATCCTGGCACAAGCGGAAGCACGCAGGGAGATAAAAAGGAGACCAGTCCAGCGGTCAAGGCCATAAACATTGATATTTCCATGGTCATCATTTTATTTGTAAAGCACTCCTGGTGCCCCTCTTTTAAGGTTAAGAATGCTCTGTTTGTTCACAGCCCCGGGCAGTTCAAGACGAAGTTTACTGTTTTTAAGCTTTTCATGCCAGGTTTTAAGCATATACTTACCAGGGGCAAGCCCTGTCACATCAATGGCAAAATTCCCCTGTTTATCGGTTAAGGCAAAATAGGAGTTTTTCAAGACCAGAATATAAGAAATCATTTCCGAATGAAGATCACACCGGAGTTCCACAATACCGGGTTTGTCGAATGTCACATCCTGGCTGACCCCGGGTTTGTAACTGCCGAAATTAAATTTTCTGGTCCTGGAAAGAGAAAACACATTGTGATCCACCTTATCATTATTGGGAAATGACACCGTTGCACCCTTGGGGATAACAAGGATGTGGGGTAAGAATGTCAAATTATTCTGATCCAGAATAAATGCTTCTTTTGGCGGGGCTGCCTGGTCCGGTGTTTTGGTGAGATAGACCAGAATATTATCTTGTTTTCTCAATCCCTGGGCCTTTACCCTGCCGGATATGTTGGATGCAAATGTATGGGATGCCGTCAAGATCAGAATGCATCCGATGATTAAAATTTGTTTGGTGTTCAATTTGAATTCTCCTTTTTCTACCAGGCAGTTTCAGTAATTAAAATATCGTTGCTTTCCCATTTTTTAATTTTGGCCAAAGATTTCATAAATGGTCTGTAAATCAGTTTTGCTTCAGCCATGGGCTCGTCATCCAAATTCTCAATTTCAAACTGATACGTCAGTGTGACAGTGGTTTTAGGTCTGATCCTTGTATCTTTTAAAACAGCAGTGGCTTTCCAGAAAGGCACATTAATATTGCCCTGTTTATCCGATAATACCTTTGCAAACATTTTTCCCGGCAGGCCGGCATAATTGCCCTGTTCTATTTTTCCAACCCCTGTCCAGGACGGCAGTTCTTCGCCCTTTATTTTCTCTAACGGTTTGCCATCTGAATCGGTTGCGGACAGAACCAGCATCACATTCCTCATAGGGTCACCTGTGGGTATCCAGTGCCCGCCATTAGTATTGGTGATAAAAACTTTAATTTCGAGAATATTATCATTAATTTGGCCCTCCATTTCCATTGACAGGGCCGTCTTTAACTGAATTTGCGTACCGCCGTCAAAATGGTGGGGCCTGATATTTTGTGGGTCTCTTCTGGTTCCCCACATGTTTCTTGCCTGGCCGTCAATGATATAATTGTCATAGGGCAGCATCTCTTTTCTCCAGCTCATGTGACAGTCCTGACATCTTTTGCCTTTATTCCCGTCATCGGCCACAAGAGATGCCTGCCAGCTTTTCCACTCCTGATAAGTGGTCTGGACCGGGATAACCGAATCATCACCAATATCAAAATTTTCCCATTCCGCATCTGTATAAACCCGGCTCCTGTCCCAAATTTCATTGTTATCAGATTTTCTGATCTGGCTGTGACAGGCCGCACAATAATTGGCCTTGTCAAACACCGGACTGTAAGAGGCCGACATAACTGTGTTAACAACATCATCATAGGGTCCGAATACAAGGATGGAGTTGCCCCTTAAAGGGGTCTGACGTCTTAAATGGGATTTGAACAGGCTGGGAGTATTGCCGGTTTTAGTCACTTTTCGAATCTTGTGGCAGTAATCGCAGCTTATACCATCCCATTCAGTTTTAGGAGACCATAAAGCTTGTTCCAGATCCCTGGCACCGCCCTGGGTGACTGCTGCAGAAGGGGCATGACAGGACACACAGGTGCCGTCTTCTTCCGGGTTGTCGAGTTTAAACCCTGGCCCGGCTATTTTTTGGCCGGTTACATCTGTGCCATTATACATGTTCAGCACTTTTACATTGGATGTGGTGTGGGCCATTTTGGATTTATCCCAGTATTTTGCAAGTGTGTTGTGACACCTGGCACAAACAGCCGGCGATATAAACCGATAGTTTGGATCATCCTGGGAGGGTATGGGAAAAAGCATGATATTGGCATCCTGATTGCCTGGCAAAGCATTTACGAAATTATTGAACCACCCGTCCTTGCCGGCTGTAATTTTTATGGCCTTGCTGCTGAATAACGGTGCCTCAAGAGTAAACCGGCCTTTGGCATCTGTCATGGAAAAAGCTGTTCCACCGGCAATTCTGACCCTGGCACCGGACACCATCCCATACTGGGAAGCGACAGACCCCCGGATAACAGAAATATTTTTTCCCTGTAAAGACCAGGTGTTTACGGGCAGGATCAGTTGAAATGCTGCCAATGCAAATATAAAGGTGACAAATACGGTGAAAAAGAAAGTCCTTTCCATGACAGCCTCCGAAAAATGGTCATTTGATTTTGAGATAAATCTTAACAAGTTGTAATTTAGAAATATTTTCATAATTTATCATTTTGACCGAATATATACAACAATTCTCATACTTTCATTTCCTTTACCTGAATTTTACGCCTTAACGATGATGGTCCCGGACATATTTTCATGGTGCTTGCCGCAAATTGCATTACAGGCAAAGGTAAACACTCCTTGTTTATCTGCAACAAAAGAGATCATTCGGGGCTTTCCCGGATGAATCCCGTCATTGACAAAAACACCGAAATCCTTAAGACTGAACCCGTGAACCACATCACTGCTGGTTAGCTTTAAAACCACCCTGTCCCCTTTATTCACCTTGATTACAGGTGGTGTAAAAACTTTAGTGTTCAGGCCGTCGGTTAAGACATCAACAGCCTTGATACTGCCTAAGACCCACCCTTTTTGGGTGTGTCCGGTCAAGCTGAAGAGTTTGGCATCCCCTGGAATCTTCTCACCCCAAAGATATTTGTCATAGGCGGATATGCCAAAAGGCAGTGCGACAATGACAAACATCACCAGTGCAAAATATATGATATCTGCTTTTTTGTTATTCATCTTCAGCCTTTCTTTTTTACTAATTTAACATCATCAATCGCCCGGAATATTTATCCACGCCGAGCATTTGAAGGACTTCATTGTCACCATTGATGATTTCAACTTCAAAGAAACCACCTGCATCATTTATGTTGCCGATTGCAAGATCAGGATTAAGCCTGCTGACGTGATTTTCAACGATACTCCTGGCCTGCTCAATATCAATGGCGACAGCAGCCTGATTGCCGGCATATGCATTTTGTCTTTGGGGAACAAAATCACTGCCTCCGGAGTTTCCATATCCGCATGCCATTACCGTTAACGGATTGAAAAAAAGCATTCCTGCGACAATAAAAAAGAGGGCTGTCCCTGTGCTCATCGTAACTATAGTGTTTTTTGTATTCATAAACTACCTCCTGAAAATTAATTAACTGAAATATTTAAATGAGCAAGAACAATACCAGAACGATTAAAACCAAAACCATTCACATCTAAATAGCTGTAAATAAAAACAATATTATATTTAAAAATTTTATCTTGATCTTATTCCGCACCCGGCAAAATTTTATTTTTTGCATACTATTCTACAATAGAGCTCTTCATATGGGTCAAAATTATACAAGGGAAAAGCTACATTATAATCTGAGCCCGGGGTAAAATATTAATCTCTTGTCACATCTTTTATAATGATGCGGTTTGGAATATTTTGCCGATTCCCCGCCTGGTTTATTTTTATCCACTCACCTGACTACATTTGATCCAGCAACTTAGGACTATATTCAAAAATTAATTACCAATTTTGTAAGTTGAGTCGCTTGGTCGGTAAGACATGAAAACTAAGACATATCAAGATATGGTATGTTTTCACAACGCGACCGGGCAGGATGAATCAGCCCTCAAAATGTAAAGTTATTTTTGAATGAGCCCTTACTGCTGCAGAATATCCAACCAGCTGAATTCAAAGTCTTAAACCGTCATATCAACACTGTACACTCTTTGGCACGATAGTTGTATCAACATAATAATAGAAGTTTGATAATATTTTTAGATTGCCTCTTAAAGTAAAGGAGACTTGGAAATGAAAGAAAAGGCAGCCTCTTTTTTTGCAGCAACAAAAGATTTCAGAACACACAAATATCAGGGCAATACCGCCATGCTTCACCAGACGGTATTAGGACAGTCTTCATCTGTGGTGACCAAAAAGTTTAATAGTTTAACATCCCGGTCGGAATTCTTTTATCATAACGAAAATATATATTTTATGGGCCTGGGCGTTGTGGGCCTATTTTAAAACAACCACCAAAAAATAAAGGACAAAAAAATGAATCATAAAGATCCTGTATGTGGAATGGTTATTTCCTCTGAAAAGAGCGAGTTTACCTCTTCCTGGAAGAATCATACATTTTATTTTTGTACAGAGCACTGCCGTATGGAATTTGAAAAAACACCGGAAGCTTTTCCAATCAGGAGTTCTTTTTTTCTAAAAAGGTGGTGGGACAGATATCTCAAACGTCTGAACAAGGTCACCGATGGAAAGCCGCAATGCTGTGATTAAAAATCCAATTTGTGTTTGAACGGCTCGTAGAGGAGCAAAAGCAAGGCACAGGATTTATTATTTAGGAGAGTTACGTGATTAAAAATACAATTAAATTAAAATTTTTGACGATCTTTTTATTTTTTCTGTTCACTTATAATTTCACTTTTGCAAATTGGCCGGATCATGGGACAATGTATGGTGGAGACACAATGATGGGCGGGGGTATGGGCTGGATGATGGTCATGTTCTGGGGACTTGTACTTGGAATTCTTATTCTTGTCCTTGGCTGGGTTGTCCAACTGACAAAAAAAGATAACCGTTCCTGGCGAACTCAAACAAATGCCATGGAAATTCTTAAAGAACGATTTGCAAAAGGAGAGATCGATATCACCGAATTTGAATCAAAAAAAAAAATCATTTCGGATTAAAATCGTTTATATCTTTTAAATGAGCAGAATATTATGGTATTTTCCGATCAGGCCTTATTGTCTGGAGAACAGCCCATATTGAGGATAATTCCACCCAAAGCCCCACCTAAACGGCGTTGGGAACCAGTATACACTACCAAGACGAACGCCGTAATAACATCAGTCCCGCCAATAATTGGATAACCTTTCTCGCTGACGCATTCTTTTAAAGATGTACCTTAAAATACCCCCTTAAAATCTGATTTAACTGTTGGGCTAAGAGCCCTTCAGTTTCGAATCGGCTCACTTGCAAAAAAAGTTCATAGACAATTTTTTCAAATGCATTCAGATATTCAGGATCAAAGTGTTTTTCCGAATCTTCTTTCATTATGGCAAGAGATTGTTCGATTGGAAAGGGATTTTTATATGGCCTTTTAGAAGTTAATGCATCAAAAACATCACAGATTGCAAATATTTTTGCATTTACCGGAATGTCATCGCCTTTTTTTCCGGATAAATACCCGCTGCCATCAAATTTTTCATGATGAAATCGAACAACATCAAGAGCGTCTTGCAACCAATCATTATATTGTATGATTTTCACTCCAATCGCCACATGTTGTTTCATTTTTTCAAATTCCTCATGGGAAAGCTTACCAGGCTTTAAAAGAATAGCATCGCTAATACCTATTTTGCCAATATCATGAAGCAGTGCGCCTTTAATCAGGGCTCGAATTTTTAAACTGGTAAGTCCCAGTGCTTCGGCTAATCTTACAGAATAGATGGTCACGCGGTAATTATGAGAGCTTGTATCACTGTCCCGTTCTGCAATGGCACTTCCAAAAGACTTAAGAATATCTGTATTTGATCTTAAAAGTTCAAAAGACTGCATAAGAATTTTTTTTTGTAACGAGCGGATGATGGGATAAATAAACATGACTGTGACTAAAACGGCAATAATAGTAATGAATATTGAAAAATAGCTTTGCTTTTTTATTTGGCTGAATTTATCATCCGAAAGATGGTAGATCCCCTGGAAATGTCCAATATGCTTACCCGCCTTTTGACTGACTATAGGTACCATTACTTTTATAAATACTTGCCCCTTTAAATATATGATCTTGTGATTAAACCGGCCGGTCATTTTTATATCACCGAATTTCATGTTTAACCGGGGAACAATTGTCCCATAGTCATTAATTGAAACTTGGATCACTTTTTTCAATTGATCATCCAAAAACTCGACATACACAAAAAAGTCTTCATCAAGACTCTTCTTTGTGGCCTGTTTTAATCCGGACAAAGATTTATTTGTCCGGTTGAAATAAAATTTTTCGTAAAGCTTGAAAAATTTTTCAGATTCTTTTGGTGTTATGTCAGCCAGATAATTATCAATCCGTCGAAGTTCTATGAATGTAACCAATGCCCCGGCAAAAATAGCAATACCCACTCCGCCAATTAAGGTATTTCTGAAAAGTATTTTATATGTGTTCCCAAAGATCAAAATGAATTTTCCTAATAAAGATATCCTATATTTTGAATTGATCCACTGTTATTTTTTTAAGAGAAACACCCGTGGTTGCTATAATTATGGTACAAATAGTACTTACAAATACAATCATTTTCAAGAGTTTAGTTATTTATTTGAAAATTTTGACTGTTTTTTGTTTTTTAAGGTTCTGCAATTAATAGACAGTCTCACTCGCACTATTTTATCAACTATTTGAATCAATCCATAACTTTGCCTTTTCGCATTAAGGGACAAGCCCTTAGATCTGAAATAATGCAAAAGCTTTTTAAAAAAAATGCTATCTATTTGTCTTCTCCCAAATTTGCCGGGAAAGAATAAAAAGATAGCATTTCATCAAAAAAGTATCTGAACGGATCTTGTTTTTACAGGTTATTGTTCAGCATATGATCTTTAGGTATTTACCCTGTGCCCACCGCCTCCATCCATTGCAGAAGAGTATTGTTACAATACCGTTAAACTAAGTAGTGTTTGAACGAAAACTCACCCGTCGGCAGCGCCCATCTGCTTCGTTGCTGCAAAATTCTGAAATCCTCATGTACTATAGTACACTCCGGTTTCAGAATTTTTTGCGCCTTGCATATGGGCAACTTTGTGAGCTTTGCTCCTTTAAGAGCCGTCAAAACACGAGTTTTCGTTCAGGCACTGATATAGTACCTGAACGAAAACCTGAAAATTTGTGTGAGCATATCCCATATCATTATTTATAAATCCGGTTACCTTGAGAATGCTGTGGTGCATGGAGTTGATTTCTTGAGTGGTTCCTTATTATACTCAATCACCAGTGACTATTTTCAGTCCCATTCTGCGCCAATCTTGGACACTCTCTTCAAGGCGCACTGCATTGAACCCCTTGGCGCGGAGTATGTCAACAGCCTGAACAGCAAGGACGCAGTATGGCCCCCTGCAATAGGCCACAATTTTTTGACTCCGGGGTAAGCTGGAAATATGATCCTTTAATTTTTTAAGAGGTATGGAGATGGCACCCGGAATATGTCCGGCCCGATATTCCTCGGACGGGCGTAAGTCTAAAACTATAACATCACCTTTTTGGACCTGCTTTAAAAGCGCATCCCGGTCCACTGGAATCATCCCTTCTCTTCCCTCTAAAAAATTTCGTTTGATCTGTTCAAGTTCGGCAAGGCTTTTTTCAGCAAGAATACGCATTGATTGGAAGAATTCACAAGTTTTCTGATCAGCAAGCCGGTATTTTACGAACTGTCCTTCTTTCTCTTTTTCAACAAGTCGAGAAGCACGTAACACTTGAAGGTGCTGAGATGTATTAGCTATGGTCAATTTGGTTTCATTGGCAAGTAATTCAACTGTCCGCTCTCCCTGGCATAAGATATCTAAAAGTTCCAATCTTTTTGGACTGGAAACAGCTTTTCCTATTCGAGCGAATTGTTCATAAACAGCGTCTTTGAATCGCCTGTTTGGATTTTTCAAATCAAACCTCTCAAGTGTTTTATTAATCCATTGATTAATAGAATAAAACAAGGAATTAGATTCGTCAAGTAAAATCAAATAACCAAATTTTATAAAACAATCAACTTAGCTATGTCAATCATAATTTAAAATTGTTTTTGAGTGAGCCCTAAGCGATTTAAAATGAATTATTTATTTTCTTGACACGGGAAAAACATTAGACTAATCTTTTATTCAATTAATTGATTGAATTATTGAGTTAAAAAATTAAGCAGTTCGCATGATAAAAAGAGTGCCTCTATAATTTATTTTCTGATTAATTTTATATAATTCACGACATATAGT
>JAKIUJ010000121.1 GCA_021647625.1 Desulfobacula sp. | reverse complement strand
CATACTGGTTATAGCCTTTTTTCATATATTTGGTAACTAATTCAATCAGTTTTGGTGCTACATCCAAATCAGGAAAACCTTGCGACAGATTTAAAGCATTATTTTCGCTTGCCATTTGCGACATAACAGCAAAAATACTTGTTCTTGTATTTGGTAATTTAGAGTTCATATTAAAATATTTTTCAGCTCAAATTTATGAATTTTCTTCAATATTTTTAGAAAAATTTGAGCAGGATATTACCCAAAAAATTCATAAAAAAAGAACAAAATCAGGTGTAAATTTATTATCTTTAAGCTGTTAACAATGAAATATTAAATTCATAAAAAAATGTATTCTCACTAAATGGATCGGCAATGAGGATGACCCGGGTTTGTTCATAGGGATGCTTTCTTGGAGAACCGGAAAAAGGAACATGATTTTTTTTATCAAGACTTTCAAGATTTACATATTTTTGAATCTCAAGTTTTTCTTTTAATTCAAGAAAATTAATAATGTACATGGCAAGATCTCCTTAAGTAAAAATATTAAATAGACCTAAAATCAATATACCAAAATTTAATAGGTAAAAGTACCTATTTTCAGAAACCATAGGCATAACAACGGCGGCTGTATCCCAGCATCTTAAAATTTTAAAACAAGCAGGCCTTGTCAGAAGCGAGAGAAAAGGATACTGGATTCCATATTCAATTGATGACAAAGCAATGGAAAATTGTAGAGAATTATTAACTGAAGTTTGTACATGTGGCTGCCGGGGGACAGGAAAAATCAAAGCATACGGGTCAGAAAAAACAGACATTGATTCCCTTAAAAAATATGAAGATGAGCTCAAAAGTGAACTTAACACCGTACAGCAAAGATTAAAAGAGCTGAAGACAGATAAAAAGTAAACAAAAAAATTTACCCAAATAATTAAGTCATTGCTTAAACACTCAAATACAAAGGAGGTGATCAAAATGGCAGAAAAAAAGAAAAACTGTGGTTGTGACTGTGACATTTTACCAAAGAAAACCGGCGAAAAACCAGTCAAACCCAAAAAAGATGCGAAAAAATCCAAGTAGGTAAAAGATTTCATTGCATTACCAGGAGGGATGAGAAAAGAAAGAATAGTTCTTATCCCTCTTGTTTTTTTTAAGACCTGTCTATACATAACCTCACTATCAGAAATTATCATTTTCAAAGTCAAACAATTATTTCATTGACAAAACAATAGCCGCACTCTATAGAAATTATTATCATTGAAAATTATTATTTTTAAAAAGGTGCTGCCATGTCACTCAACAAGATGGAAATAAGAAAAAAAAAGATCCTTCATACAGCAACAAAGATATTCGCCCAAAGGGGATTTAAGGAAGCAACCATTTCTGAGATCGCCAAGGATTCAAAGATTTCAGAAGCATCTATTTATGAATATTTTTCAACCAAAGAGGGACTTTTATTTTCAATACCTGCTGAATCCTCCAGGGTACTTTTTGACACCATGGCATTTCATTTAAAACTGATCCGTGGAGCCGCCAACAAACTCCGGGCCATTGTTTTTTTATTTATAGACTCCTACCGGAACAATCCTGATTTTGCAGCGGTTCTCATGCTTTATTTAAAGCACAATAAAAAATTTCTGGATACGACGGGGCACACAACAATCAAGACAGGCATAAAGCAGATCACAAGAGTGATTGAACAGGGGATTGAAACCGGAGAATTCAAGGAAGATATTAATCCCTATCTTATCCGCTCGATGATCCTTGGGACCATTGAACACCTGGTGACCAACTGGGTGATGACCGGGAACCCGAAAAACCTTGAAGAGCTTGTCGACCCCCTGATTGATACCATCATCCAGGGAATACAAAACAGAGGGGATGACCCAATTCACTGGAGTCTGCAACGCCCCATAAACAAACAGGACTCTTCAAACGGAACATAGACTCTATCATTTTTTTTAAAAGTTTTACTTTGAAATATCAAAAAAAATCAAAGTTGTCCTTTTAAAACTTAAATAGTGGCTGACCGAAAACTCTGTGTTTGGGCGAAAACTTGCCCATATGCAAGGCGCATAAAATCCTGAAACCGGAGTGTAACTGTACATGAGGCCACTCTTATAATTTGGCAAGATTTTGCAGCAACAAAGCAGATGGGCGCTGCCGACGGGTGAGTTTTCGTTCAAACACTAACTAAATAAAGGTGCACTATGGACATCATTGAAACGAAGGTTGATATAAATTCCAAAGTCTTTCAAGAAAATACTAAACAGATGACCGCTCTTGTTAGGGATCTTGAAAATGAACTCGACAAGTCTTTAAATGACCGGTCCCCAAAAGCATTGAAACGACAAAAAGAGTCGGGCAAACTACCGGCAAAAAAAAAACTGGAACTATTACTGGATAAAAACACCCCGTTCCTGGAAATTGCTCCCCTGGCAGCCAGGGGATTATATGACGGTAAAATACATAAAGCCGGACTTATTGCCGGCATTGGTGTAGTTGGGGGCAAAGAATGCCTGATCAGTATCAATGACGCCACGATCAAAGGCGGCTCTATTTATCCCATGGGGGTTAAAAAAACACTGCGATGCCAGACCATTGCCATGGAAAACCGACTGCCCATCATTACACTTATGGATTCTGCCGGTGCTTTTCTGCCGCTTCAGTCTGAAATTTTCCCGGATATCGATGACGGGGGAAGAATCTTTTTCAACCAGGCCAGAATGTCAAAAATGGGGATTCCCCAGATTGTGGGCGTCATGGGGTTGTGCACAGCAGGGGGCGCATATGGTGTGGCCATGTGCGATGAAATTGTCCACGTAAAACAACATGGCGCAATATTCCTTGGCGGCCCGCCTCTGGTGAAAGCGGCCACAGGCGAGGAAGTTCTTGCCAATGACCTGGGGGGTGCTGAACTCCACTGCAATGAATCCGGTGTGTCTGATTATTATGCCGAAGATGATGCCCATGCCATAAACATCATCACAAAGATAACAAAGAATCTTCCGTGCAGTGACAAATCAACTTTGTCCATGACCAAGCCTGCCCCCCCCTTGTATGACCCAAAAGAACTCTATGGTATTGTCAGCCCGGATCTTTCCCAGCCCTATGATATCAGGGAAGTGATTGCCAGGATCGTCGATGGTTCACGGTTCCTGGAATTCAAGGAGATGTATGGAGAAACCCTGGTCACAGGATGGGCAAACATCCATGGCTATCCTGTGGGTATCCTTGCCAATAACGGCATTCTTTTTTCTCCGAGTGCCCGGAAGGCCACTCAGTTTATTCAGCTGTGCGATAAACGCAAAATTCCCCTGGTCTTTTTGCAGAACATTAACGGGTTCATTGTGGGAAGCAATTATGAACGGGCCGGGATTACAAAGGACGGTCATAAGATGGTCAATGCTGTTGCCAACGCCGGTGTACCCAAATTCACCATGATTGTGGGCGCCTCTTTTGGTGCGGGCAATTATGCCATGTGCGGGAGAGCCTATTCACCCAGGATGCTCTGGATGTGGCCCAATGCCCAGATCGGAGTCATGGGCGGCAGTCAGGCCGCTGATGTTCTGGTTACCATAACCAATGACCAGCGCAAAAGAGCGGGCCGGAATGAAATGACCAAAGAGGAAGTCAATTTTATAAACACACCCGTAATTGAAGCTGCCCTTAAAGAAGGCAATGCCTATTACAGCACATCCCAGCTCTGGGATGACGGTATTGTTGATCCTGCAAAATCCAGGGATGTGTTGGGGCTCGCCATTTCTGCGTCCCTGAACGCACCGTTGAGAGATCAGGACTATGGGTTTGGTGTATTTAGAATGTAGCCATTTGTGGCAACTGCGACAGCGGCATTCCCTGCAATTTGCAGCTAAAACAAACTCAACTCGTGAAATATCGGGATTGAAGGAAAAAAATTAAAAAATGGGAATAATAGATAATGTTTGAAAAGATTTTAATTGCCAACCGGGGAGAGATTGCCTTAAGGGTGATTAACACCTGCAGGGAAATGGGGATAAAAACCGTTGCTGTCTATTCGGATGTGGATAAAAAGGCAGCCCATGTTATCTTTAGTGATGAAGCCATATATTTAGGTCCCTCTGAGCCCTCTTTGAGCTATCTGAATATGGACGCTATCATTGCTGCAGCAAAACAAACCAATGCCCGGGCCATTCATCCGGGGTACGGATTTCTTTCTGAAAATCATGAATTTGCCCAGAGATGCAGGGATGAAGGGATCGTGTTTATCGGTCCTTCTCCAAAAGCGATCAAAAATCTTGGCGATAAAATCACTTCAAGAAAGATCATGGAAAAAAGTGGTGTGCCCATCACACCCGGGTTAACCTGTTGTGAAGATGATCTGGGCGTATTGACTAATACAGCAAAGAAAATAGGATACCCGGTTCTTGTCAAAGCCACCGCCGGTGGCGGCGGCAAAGGGATCAGGATTGTCCATTCTTCAGATCAGATTGAGGAGGCGGTTGCATCTGCCTCGCGGGAAGCTCTTAAGGCCTTTGGGAACGCAGAGGTCTATCTTGAAAAGTTTTTCACCAAAGCCCGGCATATTGAGTTCCAGATTCTTGCAGATCAGCACGGGAACACCATCCATCTGTTTGAACGGGAATGTTCCATTCAGCGACGGCATCAAAAAATCATCGAAGAGACCCCTTCTCTTATATTAACGCCGGAACTGAGGCAGGAGATGGGGACTGCTGCGATCAAGGCAGCAACAGCATCTAATTATGAAAACGCAGGAACCGTAGAATTTTTATTAGATGAGAATAATCATTTTTATTTTCTGGAAATCAACACCAGACTCCAGGTGGAGCATCCCATTACTGAAATGACAACGGGTGTGGATCTTGTTAAGCACCAGATCGAAATCGCTGCGGGTAACAGGCTGACCCTTAAACAGGAAGATATCTGCTCCCGGGGACATGCCATTGAATGCAGAATTTATGCAGAAGATCCTGAACGTGATTTTTTGCCGTGCCCCGGAAAGATTGAGTTTATGAAGGAGCCCACGGGGCCGGGAATCAGAAATGATTGCGGGGTTTACCCGGGGGTTGAAGTCCCCATGGAATATGACCCGATCCTTTCCAAACTGATTGTCCATGCCGAAACACGGGACCAGGCTATCAGCAAGATGATCAAGGCATTGCAGGACTATATTATTCTGGGTATTAAAACACCCATTGAGTTCATGATAGATGCCATCGACTCCGGACCATTTAGAAACGCCGAGGTGTTTACCAATTTTATCGAGACCCATTTTTCCAACTGGCAGGCAAACAAAAACCTGACCGATATGACTGATCTGGCCGACCAGCCGAACCTGACAGATGTGGACCTGACAGATGTGGACCTGACAGATGTGGACCTGACAGATATAGCAGTGATTGCGTTTATTGCAGATGAACTGGGGGGTGTTAAAAACAATCAGCAACCCTTTTCCAAGGGAAAAGAAACCGCCACACCCTTTGATACCCTGGGCAATTGGAAACTTTGAAAGGAGAAAATAATGGAATACAATCTGATTGTAAACCAAAAAAAAAAATCAATAGATGCCGGCATCTGTGATCAGGCGATGACGATTAAAACCGCTGACAGGATCTATGATGCATCCTTTGCAACAATATCGGATCACCAGATCCTGCTCAAGGTGAACGGGCAAAATATCAATGCCTTTATCCGGGATGACAACGGCACAAAAACCGTGATTATAAAGGGTCGATCCTATGAAGTTCTGGATGCTGATCTAATCGAACAAAACGCTTTTAAGAAAAAAATGCAAGTCAACAAAACCATTGTAGCATCGCCCATGCCTGCTGTTGTGATAGGCGTATTGGCAAAAATCGGGGACAAGGTAAAAAAAGACCAGGCCCTTGTCATTGTGTCGGCCATGAAAATGGAAACCACCCTTTTTGCCCCCTATGACGGAATTGTGTCCCAGATAAATGCTAAGGTCGATGACAAGGTCATGCCGACTGATATTCTTGTGGATATTGAAAAACAAAAGGAGCAGATATGACCCAAAACGACGAAGCTGAAAAAGACCTTTTATACAGCAAAAATAAAGGCATCTGCACCATCACCATTAACAGAGAACCCCAAAGAAATGCGATCAGTGCTGCTGCGATCCAGCTTTTCCTTCAAGCATTAGACAGAGCAAAGCAGGACGATGAGGTCAGAGCTGTCTGCATTACGGGCGCAGGGGACAAGGTTTTCTGTGCAGGCGCAGATCTTTCAGGCAGTATCGGAACAGGCTCTGATACGGAAAAAGAAACCTTTAAAAATTATGCCGACCTTTTAATTAAAATCGACCAGTTTGAAAAACCCACCCTTGCCCGGATAAACGGGCACTGCATGGCCGGCGGGACAGGCTTTATGCTTGCCTGCGATATTGTCATCGCAAGGGAGGATGTGACCTTTGGGACACCGGAGGTCAATGTCGGTCTTTTTCCCATGATGATCGGGGCGCTGATATTTAAGAATGTCTTAAGAAAAAAAGCCATGGAAATGATACTCTTGGGTGAACGGCTGTCGGCAAAAGAGGCCCTTGAGATGGGGATGGTCACCAGGATTTTTTCAAAAGAGGATTTTGAATTACAAACCCAAAAAATTTTAAAAGTCCTGAGCTTAAAAAGTCCCATTGGACTAAAACTGGGCAAACACGCCTTTAACTGTGTTGAATCCATGCCCTTTGATCAGGCGGTTCATTTTTTGTCAGGGCAGCTTTCAAAAGTAACCCAAACAAATGATGCAAAGGAAGGAATCGTGGCATTTTTAAAAAAAAGAGCACCGGTTTTCAAGGGGAAATAAAATGGTAGACCAACTAAATATTGCAAATTGTTCAGGATTCTATGGGGACAGGCTTTCTGCGGCAAAAGAACTGGTACAAGGCGGTGACATTGATGTATTGACAGGTGATTATCTTGCCGAACTGACCATGGCCCTTTTATTTCGGATGAAATTAAAAAATCCAGACAAGGGGTATGTGTCTACCTTTTTAATACAGATGGAAGAGATAATGGGCACCTGTCTGGATAAAGGCATAAAGGTCGTTGCCAATGCCGGGGGGTTAAATCCAGCAGGGCTTGCCAGGGATTTGAAAGCGTTGAGCAAAGCCCTGGGGTTGAACCCGACCATCGCTCATATTGAGGGGGATGATCTCATGCCCCATCTTTCAACACTTGGGGAATCGGGTGAAGATTTCAAACACCTGGATAAAGGCATAGCTTTAAATGCCTCGGGCCTCAAACCCCTGACTGCCAATGCGTATCTTGGCGGGTTCGGGATTAAAAAAGCCCTGAGCCTTGGCGCAGATATAGTGGTGGGCGGAAGAATTGCCGATGCTGCCCTGGTGGCAGGTCCGGCAGCCTGGAAATTTAACTGGAAAGAGGATGATTTTGATAAACTTGCCGGGGCCTATGCTGCCGGGCATATTATTGAATGCGGCACCCAGGCCACAGGCGGGAATTATTCCTTCATGGATGAGATCCCTTCCTATGAAAACATGGGATTTCCCATTGCCCAAATGCATGAAGACGGCTCTTTTATTATTACCAAGCACAAAGGAACAGGCGGCCTTGTTTCAAAGGGAACGGTAACAGCTCAAGCATTGTATGAAATCAGAGAACCCACCTATCTTACACCGGATGTAAAGGTTCGGTTTGACACTCTAAATATTCAAGATCTTGGAGATGACAGGGTAAAGGTGACCAATGTAAAAGGTGAGCCCCCAACGCCGACCACAAAGGTCTGCATCAATACCTTATATGGGTTTAAAAACAGCATGACCGTTATTTTAACCGGGCTTGATATTGAAAAAAAGGCTGGGATTGTTGAAGATATCGTGTTTGGACTTGTGGGCGGCAAAGACCAGTTTAAAAAAACAGATGTAACGCTTACACAATCGCGTAACACTGATCCTGTAACCAATGACGAGGCATTTTCATATTTGAGAATTTCCGTCATGGACAAGGATAAAAAAAAGGTTGGCAAACTCTTTTCCTCTGCCATTATAGAGGCTGCACTTTCCACCATACCGGGATTTGCCCTTACAGGACCACCCACGAAAGAAACACCAGCCATTTTGCACTGGCCGGCCCTTGTCTCCTTGAAAAACATCCAGCACCGGGTGGTTGTTAATGATGAGGTTCACAATGTTGAAACCCCATTTTTTGGCCCTAATATTGACCCGGTTATTAATCTGGCTGTTAAACCGGTCGAAAATATCCCATCAAAGGTAACTGCTGTGCTGCCAGGACCCTTTACAAAGATCGCCTTTGGAAAACTTTTTGCCACACGATCCGGTGACAAAGGGGGAAATGCCAACCTGGGTGTCTGGGCAAAAAATAAAAAGGGATTTTTCTTTTTAAATGACTTTTTAACCATCGACAAATTAAAGAAACTGCTGCCTGACATGGCAGAATTCGACATAGAACGATATCTGCTGCCCAATCTTTTTGCCCTTAATTTTTATATCAAAGGGGTGCTGGAGGATGGCGTAGCTGCCTCATTCAGATCTGATCCCCAGGCAAAAACACTTGGGGAATACCTCCGGGCAAAAACAATACCCATACCCGAACATCTTAAACCATAAAAGGAGATAAGCTTGAAACAAAACACAACATACCATACCAAACCATGGCTTAAATTTTATGATGACGGTGTGCCTGAATCCATTGATTTTGAGAAAAAGAGATGATCGATTATTGCAGACAAAAACTTGCCACCTGCAAGCTGCCCACCCAGATTGAATTTATTGACGAATTGCCAAAAACCAATGTGGGAAAGGTGTTAAGAAAAGATCTGCGGGCTGCGGAATTAAAAAAACGATCCTGCCATTAAAAAATTTTTAAAAAGGACAATTAACAATGGG
Source organism: Desulfobacula sp. (assembly GCA_021647625.1). Taxonomy (GTDB): domain Bacteria; phylum Desulfobacterota; class Desulfobacteria; order Desulfobacterales; family Desulfobacteraceae; genus Desulfobacula. Next base: position 3,539 of record JAKIUJ010000121.1, on the reverse strand, counting down.
AAATGATTTGTACTTTACAAAGGAGCATGACCTGGTCAGAAAGACTGTACGGGATTTTGTGAACAAGGAGATCAACCCCTATGTGGATGAATGGGAAGAAAAAGGGATTGCCCCTTTGCACGATTTATTTAAAAAAATGGGCGATCTGGGATTTCTTGGTATCCGGTACGATGAAAAATGGGGCGGAGAAGGTCTTGACTACTGGTATGAAACCGTGGTGCTTGAAGAATGTGCCAGGATAAATTGCGGAGGCATCCCCATGGCCATTGCTGTTCAGTCCAATATGGCCACCCCGGCCATAGCCGATTTCGGATCTGATTATTTAAAAAAAACCTATCTTAAACCGGCACTCAAAGGAGACCTTGTTGCCGCCATTGCCATAACAGAGCCCGATGCCGGATCAGATGTGGCAGCCTTGAAAACCTTTGCAAAAAAAGATGGGGACCAATATGTCTTAAACGGTTCCAAGACCTTTATCACCAACGGCACCCAGGCTGATTTTTTAACCCTTTTGGCCAGGACAAGTAATGAGCCGGGCTATCATAGTTTTTCTTTGTTTGTGGTTCCCACGGATCTACCCGGTTTCCAGGTCAGCAAAAAACTGGATAAACTTGGAATGAGAAGCTCTGATACGGCCGAGCTTTATTTTGATGATATGAAAATTCCTGTGGCCAATCTAATCGGAGAGGAAGGCCAGGGATTCATCCACCAGATGATGCAGTTCCAGCACGAACGATTCTCTGTCCTCCCCATGTCATATATCTGGGCCAGGCAGATGATCGCGGATGCGGTTGATTATCTTAAGGGACGTATCGTGTTTGGCAAGCCATTGATCAAAAAGCAGGTATTGCGCCACAGGATTGCCAAATGGCTCACGGAAATCGAATGCCTCCAGCAATTGTCCTATCATATTGTCAGAATGAAAATGGCAGGACAGGATGCCGCTTTAATGATTTCCATGGCAAAGCTGAAAAGCGGCGATCTTTTGACACAAGTGGCAGACGGATGTCTGCAGATGCACGGCGGCATGGGACTGATGAATGAGATGAAGATATCAAGATTTTACAGAGATTCAAGACTCATTTCCATTGGCGGCGGTGCCAGTGAAGTCATGTGTGATGTGATCGCCAAATTTTCAGGACTATAAGGATCAAAAAGGAGCCGACATGTATCCCCATCTTTTTTCCCCCATAAAAATAAACAGCCAGAAAATAAAGAACAGAATTGCCTATCCGTCTCTTGGACTTTTATACTCCTATGATACAAAGCTTAATGATAAATATTACAATTTCTATAATGAGATTGCCAAAGGCGGTGCCGGTATCGTGACCATCGGTCCTGTTGGCATTGATTTTATAGGGTCCGGGTTTGTTCCCTTATCCCTTGCAAAAGACAATGCAATTGATTCATTTATCAAAGCCACGGATATGATCAAAACCCATGGTGCAAGCCCCTGGATTCAACTTTTTCACGGCGGGGCCTATACCTATCCCTTCCTGATTAATAACAACCCCCCTATAGCACCCTCCCCTGTCTATTCCAACTACTCCAAAACCACACCCAGACAGATGACCATTGAGGATATTCAAACCGTCCAAACAGCCTTTGTCAATACGGCTGTCCGGGCAAAAAAAGCCGGATTTGATGGCATTGAGATCATCGGTTCTGCAGGCTATCTGATCACCCAGTTTTTATCCCCCCTGACCAACCTGAGGAAAGACGAATATGGCGGCAGTTTTGAAAATCGGGTTCGGTTTCCAAAGCAGATTATAGAAATGATCCGGGACCGGGTTGGCCCCGAATTTCCCATTGGTGTCAGAATGGCTGGAAATGATTTTGTCATTGGCAGTACGACTGATGATCTCACCCCTGAAATTGCAAAAGTTTATGAACAGGCCGGTGTTGATGTTATTAATGTGACCGGGGGATGGCATGAGTCAAAAATCCCCCAGCTTCCCATGGAACTTCCACGGTCCGGGTTTTCTTATCTTGCCATGAATATCAAGCAGGCTGTTTCTGTGCCTGTTATGGCATCCAACAGGATTACAACACCCGACCATGCCGAACAGATCATTTTAGATGGTCAGGCTGACATGGTCAACCTCGGCCGGGTACTGATCGCGGATCCCTTCTGGCCTAAAAAAGCACAAAAAGGAAAATCCGAAGAAATCAGGCCCTGTGTTGCCTGCTCCCAGGGCTGCACAGATGAAATTTTTTCCGGCCGGCCGGTCTCCTGTATCGGAAATATCCGGGCCGGGTTTGAAGGTGAAAGACAGATTGCAGCAACGGCCCAACCCAAAAACGTCATGGTGGTGGGTGCTGGTGTTGCAGGACTCGAAGCTGCCATCACTGCAAAAAAGGCGGGGCATCGTGTCCGGATTTTTGAAAAGGCCAACGATATCGGAGGCCAGATCCGGATTGCCGCTGCCCCGCCCCATAAGCAGGAACTATTGGAATATATCAGGTATTACAGGGCCATGCTCAAAAAGCATGAAATTCCAATTCACTTGAACATACGGGTTGACCTTGATCTGATTAAAAAAACAAACCCGGATCACCTGGTCATTGCCCAGGGTGCCAAGCCCCTTGTCCCTCCCATTAAAGGGACGGATGATCCCAGTGTGTTATCTTCCTGGGATGTCTTAAAAAACAAGACCTGTCTTGGAAAAAATATAGCCGTGATCGGAGGCGGGGCTGTAGGGCTTGAAACAGCATTTTTTATTGCCCATAAAGGAACACTTACGCCCGAGATGCTTCATTTTCTTGTTACCTATGATGCCCTGGATCTTGAAAGGCTCAAACATTATATGTTTAACGGGTCTTCAAAGGTTACCGTATTTGAAATGCTGCCCAAGGCGGGTCAGGATGTGGGCAAATCCACTAAATGGATTCTGATGAACAATTTAAAAAGATATGGGGTAAAAATAAAAACCAGCGCAAAGGTTATTTCCATTTATGATGGAACCATTGAATATGAAAATGAAGACAAAAAAGAAAAACAAACCTTTGACAACATAATCCTGGCATCCGGTTCCACCCCTGTTCAGGATCTTGAAAACCAAATTGAAAATCTTGACATTCCCTTTTCCACCATCGGGGACTGTACCACACCCGGAAAATTAAATGATGCCATACATGGAGGTTTTCTGGCAGCGATCAATATTTAAATGTATCTGCCATACCTGAGTTTTATAGCTGCGAGCAAAAACAAAGAGGAAAGGATTATAAACCCAGAACAAGACATCTGGACAAAAACGGGGGGCAAACTATACCAATCGCCTTTTTTTAGAAACAAGTCCTTATCTGCTACAGCATGCACATAACCCTGTCAACAGGTATCCCTGGGGAGATGATGCATTTAAAGAAGCAAAAGAAAAAGGATTGCCCATACTCTTGTCTGTGGGGTATTCCACCTGCCATTGGTGCCATGTTATGGAAGAAGAATCATTTGAAGACATTGAGATTGCCACCTTTATAAATGAAAACTATATTGCCTTAAAAGTGGACCGGGAAGTGCGACCTGATGTGGATGCCATATA
>JAKIUJ010000120.1 GCA_021647625.1 Desulfobacula sp. | reverse complement strand
CTATCGGTTTTTATCCCAGAATGATGAAATCAAAGAATATGCCGATCTGTTTTAAAAAAACAGCACCCTTTGTATCATGCCAGAGGCGGGGGCGGGGGTGGCAACTTTCCGCTCTTTAATGCCTCCCGCGCAGTTTTCACCGGAATTATAGTCTCACAAGGAACACCAACCTGACACAAGCCGCATCCGTAACCTTCAAATTTATAGGTCTTTTTTACATATTTTCTCGATCGAACCAGATGCTGCCTGCATTTTTCTTTATCATGACCATTCGGGGTAATCGCACGGGCCGGGCAGCGATCGATACACTTCCCGCAAGTCCCATCAGAATAATAAAGGCAATAGGCGTGATGATCGAAATAGGGTCGGGGGTCTGATTTAAGAGACAGTTTTACTACAATGGACCCTGTCCTCATCGCTTTTCCTTTAGCCGTGATCAGGCCGTCGCACAGGCCGAAAGTACCCAAACCTGCTGCGTGAGCTGCGTGACGTTCAGACCAGGAAGACGCATAAGAAAACCGTTCAGATTTCACAATCGTCCAGTTGGGAACAAGCATAGGGGCAACCGCAGGATGTCCGGACGATGCCAGTTGTTCTACCAGATGACGTCTTAAGGCAATGTTAAACTCTTCGCCATACACTCTTATTCGCGCCCATTCTTCGGAAGGATAGTTCCTGGATACACGATTGCTTTTCCGGACCGGTTTTCGCTGTGGCAAAACCCAGGAGACAACCATCAATTGATCAGCACTCACATTTTGCTCGGGACAGTGCTGATTAAAAACTTCCCAGGGTGTCCAGTGAAAGGCGCCTACATATTCTTTATACTGTTGCCAGATTGGATCTGCACCGGAAGCAAGGCCAACTAAAGCCTGGTCCCATGCTGGTTCATCCGTTCCATTCTGCAAACTATTAAGGGATGAAGTTGAAATAAAATCCTGAATGACACTTTTGATGGAATCTTTGGTAATATTGACATTTTTTTCCATTTGAATTCCCTTTTCGTACTATTAACTTAATTATGATCATTATTTCTTTTTTTGGGGTTTATATAATCTTAAAACAGTATCCAAATATAATCTTTATTACAAGACGATTTACACTTGTAAAACAAATCTGTTATAGTGCGGATTAATAATAATTTTGAACAGAGGAAAAGTTTGGAAATATTTAACTGGTCCAGCATCTTTGGACTTTTTTCATTTATTGGGGGATTCATTGCTCTTTTTATTGCAGTATACCTGTCTCCCCATTGGAAAAACATCAGTGCGAGGCTGCTGGCACTTTTACTCGTTGCTATTGCCATATGGTCCATGGCATATGGCATGGAATTTTTCAGTCCAAGCCTGACATTAAAGTTGTGGTGGGTGAAAATAGAATATATAGGCAGCGTATGGGTCGGTGTTCTGCTTTATTATTTTATCCTGTCGATCACAAAAAAAAGACCTGTTAAAAAAATCAGTTTTGTCTTGTTGAGCATGATACCAACCCTTTTTGTCCTTCTTGTATTAACCAATAACCAACACCATTTGATGTGGAATCTTGCCTGGATTGACTTCAGTGCCAGAGCACCGGCTGTAATGTATGAAAGAGGGCCGGGATTCTGGTCATTTTTGGGTTTTTCATATTTCCTGATTTTTATCGCTACCTTAATTTTAATCCCTTCGCTTTTACGTGCCCGGGGTATTTTAAAAAAACAATTATTTATTGTATTTTTGGGTGTTTTATTTCCATGGGTGGCCAATATTATTTATATATTCGGGTTTGATGCGTTAAAGTACGTCGACCTGACCCCTGCCGCATTTACTATCAGTGGGATCACATTTTCATGGGGGCTTGTCAGATACCAGATGCTCAGCTTGATTCCACTGGCCCATGAAACTCTGCTCAACAGCATGGGAGATCCGGTCATTGCCATGGATATGGATAACCGCATCTTGGACATGAACAAAGCCGCTTTGACGCTTTGCAGGATAGATTCAATCACACCGGCGCACAATAGCCTGAAAACCTTTCTCCCGGATCTGGACGGGCTGTTGTCATCTCACCGGAAGAATCAACCGGATGAGTTTGAAACGGCAATCACTATTGGAAACGAATCAAATCACTGGAATATCAGAACTTTTCCCCTGAGAGGCAAAAAGGATGCACTGTTGGGGAAGCTGGTGATTTTAACAAATATTACCGGCAAAAAAAATGCAGAGAGTGCATTACGGGAAAGTGAAAAAATTCAACGTGTTATTCTGGACGCTTCTCCCAATCCAATTGTACATTACAATGAAATAGGTGAGGTCACCTATCTGAATCCGGCATTTCCCCGTATTTTTGGCTGGACACTTAAAGAACTGATTGGGAAAAGAATAAACTTTGTTCCCAAAGAGAACCTTGAAGAAACAAAGGATGCGCTGCAAAAAACAATCAAATCACCAAAAGGCAATTACAATTTTTTCACCTGCAGGTATACAAAAGCAGGGGAAATTTTGGATGTATGCATCAACTCTAAGCTACACCGCCCAAAGGACGGCAGCCCGCCGAGCATGGTCGTCAATTTTACAGATATCACGCAGATCAAAAAAACAGAAAGAGAGTTGCTAAAAACCCGTAACTATATCAAGAGTATTATTAATTCATTGCCTTCTATTTTAATCGGTTTGGATTTAAAGGGCAAAGTTACCCAATGGAATACCCAGGCAGAACAATTAACCGGCGTGACTTCAAAACAGGCCCTTGGGCTGAAACTGAAACAAGTGCTGCCACAACTTGCCGCTCATGTAACAGGAATTAAGCAGATTCTTAAAAATCAACAGGCCAGAAAAGAAACAAAGCAAACCCTGACAATTAACGGGAAATTGATTCTTGCGGATATCGCGATCTATCCTATTCTTTCAGACAATTCACCGCCAAATAATTCACCGGGTGTGGTTGTCCGGGTGGATGATGTCGGCGAGAAAGTCAAAATTGAGGAGATGATGATCCAGTCGGAAAAAATGATGTCTGTTGGGGGACTTGCTGCGGGCATGGCTCATGAAATCAATAACCCCCTTGCCGGAATCATTCAGAATACGCAGGTTGTCCGGAATCGTCTGATTAAAAATCTTCCGGCAAACATCAAAACGGCACAGGAATGTGGCATAGACCTTGACCGCCTTAAACTGTACATGGAAAAAAGAAAAATAATCTCCTTGATGGATCTTGTAAAAGACTCGGGTCTGCGAGCTGCCCATATCGTAAAAAACATGCTTTCGTTCAGCAGGAAAAGTGATCATCGAAAATCTACCCATTACCTGCATAGCATCGTGGATAGCATAATTGAATTAATAAACAGCGACTACAGCATGAAAAAACAATATGATTTTAAAAACATTGAAATCAATAGACACTATGACAAAAATATACCACCTGTAATCTGCGAAAAAAACAAAATCCAGCAGGTCATTTTAAATATTTTAAAAAATGGTGCCGAGGCCATGACTGAAGCGCAAACAGCCGCCCCGAAATTTGTCATCCGCTGTTTTAAAAAGACCGATAGAGTTGCACTTGAAATCGAGGATAACGGACCGGGCATGGACCCGGAAATCAGAAAACGAATATTTGAACCCTTTTTCACCACCAAAGAAGTGGGTGTCGGGACAGGGCTCGGGCTTTCTGTTTCCTATTTCATTATTACGGAAAACCATGCCGGTATTATGACGGTAGACTCCTTTTTAGGTCAAGGCGCAAAATTTACCATTCAGCTTCCGGTCAGGCAGATAGAAAGATAAGGATAGAAAGATAAGGATAGAACAGATCATTGATGGTAACAGACAATAACGGCTCTGCACAGCTTGGCCTGCAAGCAATTGCCCAAAAATCCAGAGGTTTTGACAAAACATGAAATATTATAAAATACCCTTCATCACCTCTCTTACCCAGAACTTATCTTCAATTTATTTTCATTTTCATCAAACTCGAAGCAGATAGTCTGATCCGGTAAAAATTCTCCTTTGAGGATCGCCATAGATAATGGATTTTCAAGTTCCTGCTGGATAACCCGTTTCAAGGGTCTGGCACCAAAAACCGGGTCATAGCCCTTTTGTGCGATATGCGCCATTGCTATATCATCCAATGAAATGGACAGATGGCGAACTTTCAGTCTATGATTGAGCTTGTTGATCTGGATGGCGGCGATCTGTTTAATATTGTCCAGAGTCAATGCATGAAAAGTGATGATTTCATCAATCCTGTTTAAAAATTCCGGTCTGAATGCCTCTTTCAGGGCATGGGCTACGCTGTTATGGACGTTGTCATCTTCAAGGCCATTAATTTTTGCCTCCTGAAGAAAACGGGAGCCCACATTGGATGTCATAATTATGATGGTATTCCGAAAATCCACGGTCCGGCCATGCCCATCTGTCATGCGACCGTCATCCAACACCTGTAAAAGCACATTAAAAACATCCTGGTGTGCCTTTTCTATCTCATCAAACAGAATGACCGAATAGGGCCGCCTTCTAACCGCCTCGGTCAGGTAACCACCCTGGCCATACCCGACATAACCGGGAGGCGCACCAATAAGCCTTGCCACTGAATGCTTTTCCATATATTCGGACATATCCACCCGAATTATGGCCTCTTCACTGTCAAACATAAACTCGGCCAGGGATTTGCCAAGTTCTGTTTTTCCAACGCCTGTAGGGCCCATAAAAATAAAGGTGCCAATGGGTCTATCTTCCGCTTGCAAGCCTGATCTGGCACGCCGGACAGCATTGGAAACGGAATCAATCGCCTTTTTTTGTCCGATGACCCGTTGTTCGATATGAGATTCCATGGAGATCAGTTTTTCCTGTTCCCCTTTTAACATTTTAGATACGGGAATCCCTGTCCAGACAGAAACAACTTCGGCCACATCTGTTTCTTCGACATCTTCTTTGAGCATTCTCTTATCTTTCTGGAAATCGTTGAGGATATTTTTCTTATTTTCAAGATCCCTCTTCAACTGCTCAATGGTGCCATAACGGATCTTGGCAACCTTTTCCAGATCTCCGCTTCTCTGGGCCATATGGGCTTCGGTATGACAACGGTCCATCTCTTCTCTGATATTACTGATATCCTGAATCAATTGTTTTTCATTGTCCCAATGCAATTTTAAAGGACCAACGACCTCTTTCATCTCTGCAATGTCTTTTTCAAGATTTTCCAGCCTCTCTTGAGATGCCCTGTCTTTTTCTTTGAGCAATGCCTGACGTTCAATCTGTGCCTGGGTAATTTTTCTTTGAATGTCATCTATGGCCCGGGGCATTGAATCAATTTCTATTCTCAGGCGTGATGCGCACTCATCAATCAAATCAACCGCCTTATCAGGCAAAAACCGATCGGCAATATACCGATTTGACAATGTGGCTGCGGCAACAAGGGCAGAGTCTTTTATCCTGATACCATGATGGACTTCATACTTTTCTTTCAACCCCCTTAATATTGAAATAGTATCTTCAACGTTAGGCTCTTTTGCCAGCACGGGTTGAAATCGCCGCTCAAGGGCAGCATCTTTTTCTATATATTTACGATACTCATTCAATGTGGTAGCCCCCACACACCGCAATGTGCCCCTGGCAAGCGCAGGTTTGAGCATATTGGATGCATCAACAGATCCTTCTGCCGCGCCTGCCCCTACGACAGTGTGAAGTTCATCAATAAATAAAACCACCTCTCCCTGGGCAGACTCTACCTCTTTTAAGACAGCTTTAAGCCGTTCCTCAAACTCACCTCGAAATTTTGCCCCTGCCAAAAGAGATCCTATATCAAGAGCAATGACCCTGCGGTTTTTTAAGGAATCCGATACATCGCCCTCAACAATCCTTTGGGCCAACCCTTCAACAATGGCTGTTTTGCCAACCCCGGGCTCACCGATTAGTACAGGATTATTTTTGCGGCGTCTTGACAACACCTGAACAATCCTCCTTATCTCTTCATCACGGCCTATCACCGGGTCAAGTTTGCCGTCCAATGCAAGGGCGGTTAAATCCCGACCAAATTTTTCCAGGGCCTGATATTTTTCTTCCGGATTCTGATCTGTCACGCTCTGGTTGCCGCGAATGTCTTTTAATACGGTGAGGATGGCGGCCCGAGTGACCCCATTTTGATTCAAGATCTGAAATACTTCGCCTTTTTTTGTAGTAAGGGCAAGCAGCAGGTGCTCTAAGCTTACATATTGATCTTTCATATCCCGGGCTTCCGACAGGGCCTGATCCAAAATCTTTTTCCCGTGCTTTGACAAATAGGTATTTGACGTCCCTGAAACCTTAACCAGTTTATGAAGGGATATATCAATGTCCTTTTTTATTATCTCAATTGGTGTGCCAATTTTTCTTAATATCGACAAACCAATCCCCTGGTCATCTTCCATCATTGACTTTAAAAAATGTATGGGCTCAATGGCTTGATTACCATAGCGTTCTGCCAATTCTTGAGCCGACTGTAAAAGTTCTTGAAATTTTACAGTGAATTTATCGAGTTTCATTGCGGTCTCCGTTCATTATTATTCACACTTTATCATATAAAGTAATACAAAAAATATCCTCGTCAAGTTAAATTCAAAATTTTGTAATAATGGCAGAATGAGAATATGGGTCAGGCAAGGCTAACGCATGTAACTTTTTCATATTAATGATTTCAGATAGTTACGGTTTGAAGGTAAACGCAAATGAAATTATCGTTTTGCACAAGTACCTGTAAAACAAAGAATTAAACTTCATGCCAAGTTTACATGCGTTTACCCTTGGTATATGCCTATTAAAACTTTCCCTACCTGAGCAATGTAGATTATAAGCCGGATTTTATCTTTTTATTCAATCATCATGTTTTTACTCAATACAATAAATTTAATTTCATTATTCTATCCGGCTGCTCTTTTTTTTGTTTTGTAAAAAATATTAACCGGCTCCAGGTTCCAAGGCGGAGCTTGAATATCTTTATCCTCCTTTTTTGATAATCCAATGCCTGATAATTTTTCTCTGGTTTCCAAAAGCAGCCCTGTCAACTGGGATTCAATCTGCTCAGAGTAGGTCTGCACATCACCCGCAAACCTGCTTGTGGTATTGGTTGCTTTGCGAACATTTGAAACTCTGCCGGCTACATTCTTAATTTCAGTGGCTGTTACATGGGCATTTTCCGCAATACCGGATGTCACTGCACGTTGTTTTTCCACAGCCGCAGATATTTGCCGGCTGACATCCATAAGCCGTTCTATCCTGGATTCAATATGTTGAGTACGTTCAATAATCACCTTACTGACCTTTTGAATCGATGAAATCTTCTGGGCAATGTCGTCATTTGCAGCTTCAGTCTGTATGGAAAGCTCTCTCACCTCTCTTGCCACCACGGCAAATCCGTTTCCGGCCTCCCCGGTTCTTGCAGCCTCAATTCTTGCATTCAATGCAAGGAGCTTTGTTTCACCGGATATGTTTTTTACAATACTTACGATCTCATTAATCTTGATTGAGGCCTGATTCAGCTGCCCCATATCCTTTCGGGATACCTGTGTAACCTCGCTGATATCATCAACCAGCCTGGTTTGTTTTGATATCTGCCTGCTGATGCTTTCCACTGCACCCTTAAGCTGCCCTGTTGAATACGACATCAAATCTGTCTGTTCTGCTGTTTTCAAAACAGAGTGCTCTGCCGTGTCAGTCTGCCCCTGGGTGTTAACACAAAGGGCATTTAATCCGGCTGCACTGTCCTTCATGGTATTTGCCTTTAATTGAATGGCTTCTATAACACCAGACATCTTTTGGATTAATTGATTAATCATCTGCCTTTCTTTTTTCTTCCGCAAGTCTTCACGGCGAAGATGGAGCGACACGCGCTGGAACTTCTCCAAAGTGCGGGCCAGAACTCCAATACGATCTTTCCGATCTTGACAGGGAATAGTGATTGTATTTCCTGAATTAATTTGATCTATACTAAAAGTCAGCCTCTTCAGGGGTTTTTCCACGACTAACCAGGCCATTAGATTAAGCAGCATAAGATTAACAAGAATTGCCATTAATGCGATCAACCCAATGGTTTGTTTTTTTTTATCCCGGTATCGGGTCAAATCAGCTTTTATTTTTTCCAGTTCTTCAACTTTATAAAGAATGGCATTTCTAGCGGTTTCAGCAGCAAGAGCTTCATCAGCCAGCATATTTTTCAACCCCAGAATTTTTACCCTTAATGCATTTGTTCCAGCCTCTTTCAGCTTGGTTTTTCTTAGAAACAGCTTGATCTTTCCGATGTCTTCCAAGGGGTTGTCAGTTTTCAGGCTAATTCGATCAATTGTATCTGTAAAATTATTATTTTCATCCAGCAATCCTTTTAAAATAATAATAGCTTTGTCCTTTTGCTGAACAATAAACTTTCCTTTAGAGATATCTCTTCTCTGGGAACGGTTTAAACTTTTGCCATATGACTCCCTGCCCTTGAGCTGCTCCCTGTTTTCAATTAAGTAATTATTTTCTATCCAGCGCTTTATCCGAGTGCCTGCATCAACCTCAAGCCATCTTGGAATATCAAGGTATTTTTCCTGAAGGTCAAAAATACTTGTTCTTAAATCCTGGTTCATGGATGTATTGATTTCCATAAAGGCATTGGTCTCAATTGCCAACTGTGCAAAGGCCTGGTAATTTATATATATCAAAGCACAGATACATATACTTGAAATCAGTCCCACTCCCAGCATCATTTTCACGCCAACGGACATCCAGGCCCCTTTATGTTTTATTTCAATATTTTTTTTAAACCCCATCACTTGAAACAATGGATTGAAGATGTTTATTTTCATTTTTTTATTCACCTGCCTCTCTGATAAATTTCAAACAATAAATCGTAAATTTTTATTATAAAACGTTTGTAATGTAATCCGGGCTGGTGAGGTTTGTGTTAGAAAATGATGACCATCTTATGAATCATGAAAATTAGTATTCACATCCTTGACATTATTGATCGAACAGACTTTGACCCGCCTGGCAAAATCCAAAGGAGTGCGGGTTCCTTACGAAAGAGCTCTTCTGGCTATGACCGCCAACAGACTTTGAAGATTCTTTTATATAAAAAAATCAAGATTTATTCTCAATCCATTTTGCCACGTACTCTGCAACTAATTCCCAGCCATCTTCACCGATAAGCCAATGGGAATGCTTTTCAAATTCCTTATAATCTGCCGTCTGATGATATTTTGCAGCCACTTTTCTCACCACAGCCGCCGGCACGATCCTGTCGCTGGATGCGCCGATGATCAACTGTGGACAGGTAATTTTTGTTTCATCCACACAGGATGCTTTATTGGGATCTAAAAGCCATAACCCAATTTCCGATGCAGCCTGACCGGCTTCATAGACCAACCGGTTGTATTGCTCTTTTTGTTGGGAAGCCGATAATTGGTGCAAAAAAGCAAATTTTGCCGTTTTAAATGGTATCCTATGGGGTTTTTTCCAGAACCCCCAGGTTGAGAACATGCTTAAAAAGCACTTAAACACAGAATAGGACAGTGCGTGAATCCCGGCAGGCGGTGCCGGTGCAAGCATTATTGTTTTTGTTGCAAGATTCCTCTGGGCAAGCATCTGCACCAATAGTCCCCCCATGGAGTGCCCCATTATAATGGGTTTTTCAGACATTTTTTCAATATAATTTTCAAGGTCTTGAACATAATCCAGAAGGCTTGTGGTGCCCAGTTGCCCCGGCGGCAAATCCCCGGGCAAAATATCATGATGCCTTAATGCCGGGACATGGCATTGATATCCCTTATTCTCAAAAAAAGGTTGAAATTTTTCCCAACACCAGGGTCCGCCCCACATGCCATGCACCATCACAATTGATTCTGCCATATTTCCTCCGACTATATCTGTTTTCCTGTCATATTATCTATTGCTATTTTTATTACCGCTGTTTTTCCCAGCATTTCTTCTGGATATTCAAACTGTCTCTGGGAATAGTGGGCCATGATGATATCCAAGCCGGCTTTTTTTTCTCCTTCTTCAAGAAAAACGGCACGCCCATTACCAATAACACTTTGGTATTGAGCCCCCCAGTCGCAGGCCTGTTCTGCTTTTTTCAACCGCACCAGTTCATCCACCTCAAAACAGATATTGGGATTTTTCTTTATCAACTCTATTTTACGGCCCTCTTTAGCACTGTGTAAATAAAGTGTCCCATTCTTATATCCAAAATTCATCGGGACGATATAGGGTTTATCTTCATCCATAAGGCTGATACGACAGACTCGACTTTTCTTTAAAATGCTCTCAATCTCAGCTTTATCTGTGATTTCTCGCTCTTTTAGTCTCATGTTTTTATTTTTTTCCTCTTATATCATTCTCAAATTTTTATTTTTATCACTTTCTCTTAATCTATTGGCTGGACGAAAACACTAATTAAATCAGGGCCGCCTTAAATATCTTATATTGTGATTCATCAATCCCCCTGACTCCGATGGGGCGATCAATCGCATCATGTGTATCTGATCCGCCTGTCACCAGAAGTTGATGTTTAACGGCCCAGCTTAAAACCAGATCTTCATGGTCTTTGATATGACCGGGATACCGGACTTCCAGACCATGGAGCCCTGCTGCAAGAAAGCGGGGTAAAAATTGTTCCACCACATTAATTGGCGGCAGCACTTCTTTATAATGACCTTTTCCCGGAAAAGAACCCGCAGCAGGATGGGCCAGCACACAGAGCAGTTGCTGTTCTTTGACCAGATTCATTGCAAGGTCAAAATCTATTCCAGACGGCAAATATGCCGGGCTATTATTACCGATAATGGCATTAACCGCATCCTTATCGGTTATGCCGAATGTCTGGTTTAATGCAAAAGCGAAATGACGTCTGGATGCATTGTCGCTCAAGGCAGAAATATCTTCAAATGTTAATGGCCTTTTCAGCATCGGCGTTTTTCCGCCGGGCCCGAAAAACAGATTAATTTGATAGACCCTTGCTTTTACAAGACTCTCTCCTCTGCCCCGGGATAAGACCTGCGTCATCTGGTTAACAAAACTATCATCAAGCAGTCTTTCGGGTTTAAAATAGCATAGAAGATGCAGAGTACCGGTAAAGCCTGTTTCCTTGAAACGAACAGAGACCTCCACCCCCGGGATCACTTCGATATCGCATTTTCCCCCTGCTTTAATTGCGGATTTCAACCCTTTAATTGTATCATGATTTGTTATCCCAACAGCCTTTATTTCCAAACTCTTTGCTCTTTCAAGCAATTGTTCCGATGTAAAATCGCCATCGGAATCCGTGGTATGATTGTGTAAATCCGCAAATATTTTCTGATTCATTGATGTTCCAAACATTAAAGTGTTAACATTTTTACTTTCATGTTCCTGTTTTTATACCGATTCCGGTAAAAATACAATCTAACTTTTTTAAAAAAAAAAGAAGATAATATTTGATTTTTACCAATATAATGGTAGAAGTGACAGGCTGCTTTATATGAAATAATATTCAAAATCAGTCTAATATTTCATGTTTTGTCAAAAGCTATGGTTTTTTTGCGCAGTTGCTTGCAGGCAAAGCCGCACATTGCCGTTATTAAAATAATGATTTGGAGATATGATTTAAAATGTCGAAAATAGTTAATGATATAGATATTATTAGTGATCTTGGAAAAATAGCCACAGAAGATCAAGCCATTGCCGTTTTCAAAAAATATATGGACGATGTGCAACTGGCGAAAATTTCAAAAATCAACCACCCTGAAGCACTCAAACGAATTGCTAACTCAATTGTTATCTGCAATCCAAAATCCGTATTTATAAACACCGGATCAGCCCGGGATCAAGAATTTATCAAAAAACTGTCTTTGGAGAAAAAAGAGGAAGCACCATTGGCCATGGACGGCCATACCATCCACTTTGATCTGGCAAAAGAGCAGGGCAGAATTGTTGACCGAACCTTTTACATTGCCAACCCGCAAGACCATATAAGCTCTCTTGCCAACCGGATGGACAGGCCAAAAGCCTTGGAAGATATCAAATCAAATCTCACCGATATTATGAAAGACAAGGTCATGATTGTTGGGTTCTATATGCGCGGTCCTGTGGGATCGCCGGTATCCAACCCGGCACTCGAAATCACAAGTTCCGCCTATGTGGCGCATTCTGCCGAGCTTTTATATCGCAATGAGTTTGAAGCATTTGACAGTGAAGTTGAAAAACTCGGACATTTCTTCACCAATCTTCATAGCGAAGGGTTAAACAGGACCCAGGATCTGCCCAATGCAAGGGTCTTTATGGACCGCAAATTCAAAACAACCTATAGTTTTAAATGCACCTATGCCGGCAACACCTTGCTGCTGAAAAAGGGAAATCACAGATTTGCCGTTGATAAGGCTGTATATGAAAATCTCGGAAAAGAATTGTCCGAACATATGTTTATTACAGGTATCAACGGTCCCGGCGGCCGGGTAACCTGGTTTGCAGGCGCAGCACCCAGTGGTTGCGGTAAGACAACAACAGCCATGGCCGGAAACGT
>JAKIUJ010000119.1 GCA_021647625.1 Desulfobacula sp. | reverse complement strand
TTTCAGGTATCCGGCTTATGCAGATTATCCTGTGGTTGGTGTTTCGTGGGAACAAGCAGAAAAATATTGTGGCTGGCGTACCGACAGAGTTAACGAGCAAATACTTGTTGATCGAGGCATAATTGTTCACGACAACACGCAAACCGGTAAAAATGTATTTACAACCGATACATATCTTTCAGGTATTTATCAGGGAACAGAAGGAGATAAACCACAAACAAATACAGATGGAACCACACGCAGAGTTCAATTTGAAGATGGAATTACACTTCCAATATATAGATTGCCAACCGAAGCAGAATGGGAATATGCCGCTTATGGATTAATTGGAAATACTGATGGCGAGTTATTAACAGATCGTAAAATCTATCCTTGGAATGGAGCTTATTTACGAGACGATGCGAAAAGAGATAAAGGACAAATGAAAGCTAACTTTGTACGTGGGCGTGGTGATATGATGGGTATGGCAGGAGCATTAAATGACAATGCAGATATTGCTGCTCCGGTTTTTTCTTACGCACCTAACGACTATGGTTTATATTGTATGTCGGGAAATGTAAACGAATGGGTTTCCGATGTTTATCGTCCTTTATCTTTTAACGATGAGGATGAATTTAATCCATATCGTGGAAATGTTATTACAGAGCGCCGACGCGATCAAAACGGAACATGGATGGTTGATGATTATGGTGAAATTATTAAAGATACAATTGCCGACCAGAGAAACTTTCTCGATGGAGATCCGAATTCACAAGTTGTTGAATCGGGAAACTGGAATGCAGAACAAGATAGAAAAACTGATAATATGTATATTCAGGATGAACGCCCCGGTGCTTTCTCTTCGTTAATTACTGATGAAGTTAGAGTGTATAAAGGTGGTTCGTGGAAAGATCGTCCATATTGGTTAGTTCCGGGAACAAGAAGATATTTGGAACAATCGCAATCGACAAACGATATTGGTTTCCGTTGTTCTATGACCAGAGTTGGAAGCCCGCAAGGATTTTAAAAATATAAAATATCAATATTTTATAAAGCCTTTCGTCGGTTGACAGAAGGCTTTTTTATTTCCCATAAAATGACAACTACCGAAAATATTTATCAATTATATAATGATTTCCCGGTTATTTCAACCGACAGCCGGAGAATTGAAAAGAATAGTATATTTTTTGCGCTGAAAGGAGATAAATTTAATGGGAATAAATTTGCTGCCGAATCGTTAAAAAAAGGTGCAGCATATTCTATAATTGATGAAAAAGAATATATCTCTTCGGAAAAAACAATACTGGTTAATAATGTTTTAAACACTTTAACAGAGTTAGCCAACATGCACCGAAAGAAACTTGGAATACCAATTTTAGCAATTACCGGAACTAATGGCAAAACAACAACGAAAGAGCTGGTTTCGGTAGTTTTATCACAAAAATTCAGAGTTAGTTTTACCGATGGAAATTTTAACAATCACATTGGAGTTCCGCTTACATTACTGAAAATGAATACGGATACTCAGTTTGGTGTAGTTGAAATGGGCGCTAATCATCTAGGCGAAATTGCAGAACTTTGCAAAATTGCAGAGCCTGATTTTGGAATTATCACAAATATTGGGAAAGCACACCTAGAAGGGTTCGGATCTTTTGAAGGGGTTAAGAAAACCAAAGCAGAACTGTTTAATTACATAGAAGAGAAAAATGGCGTTTTCTTTTACAACTCAGATAATTCGATACTCGAAAAAATGGCTGGAGGTTTTAAAAACAAAATTACATTTGGCAGCAAAAATGCCAATCTTACCGGAGAACTTTTTCAGTCTCCCCCATTTGTTCATATTAAAACCAATTTCGAACAAGGAGTATTATACATAAACACTAATTTGATTGGCAATAACAATTTCGAAAATATTATGGCTGCCGCTGCTATTGGCAACTATTTCAAGATAGATCCTCTACAAACTCAAAAGGCTTTAAAAGAATATCAACCCAAGAATAATCGTTCGCAGTTAATTAGAAGAGGCGATATAATAATAACAATGGATGCCTACAATGCAAACCCTACCAGTATGCAAGCATCGATAAAAAGTTTTTTAACAAACTATTGAAAAGATATAAAAAAAAGTTAGGGCCACCGAATGAATATAAAGGCGACCCCTTCCATACAATAATTGCATGGAAATGGTCATTCACAAATGAGAAAAACGAAAGGTTGAGCCTGATATTACAGCATAATTTAACGGTTAAAGATAAAAAAATGGGGACTGCGGTAAAACTAACATTAACCAGCCAGATTGAAAAAGAAAGGGCCTGTTATAAAACCCGATTTCCCAAGGTAGACCACAAGTCGGTGCCGGCAGCCCCATCCCAAAAAGCGATGTGGAACCTGTTTGTTCCCTTTTAATTATTATATTTTTTTTGTATGCCAACGATAAATACTGAACTATCAAAAGATATTGCCTGGAACGGCATTTCTTTAAAAGTGCCGTTCTCATGGGACATTGACAGCTTAGATGCTAACCATATGCTCATTGGATCAGACGGCGCTCCTGAAATTGAAATCAAATGGACGGATGCCCCCAAACGCTTTACACTTGAAAAATATCTGAAAAAATTCATTTCACAGTCCCAGAAACACCTCCATATTAAGATTCATGAATTACCTGCGCCAAAGTCCTTTTCGCACCCATCACAGGCCCTGGAATTTTTCTTTTTTTCCTGGGAAAGCAAAACATCAAAAGGGAATGGTACACTTATTTTTTGTTCCCTTTGCAAACGGTTGACAATGGTTCGATTTTTTTTTGATGTTCTGAATCCATACAACGCCTTGCATTCCAATATTTTATCTTCCTTTTCAGACCATTCTGTATCCGGACAGATGCAGTGGCAACTGTTTGGGCTGGCATTTTCCACCCCCGATTTTTTGAAATTGATCGAATACAGTTTTAAGCCCGGCTTTTATATTATTCATTTAAACCATAAAAAAACGACTCTCAAGGTTTTCAGTTGGGGACCTGCTTCATTTTTAATATCCAAGCTGAGTCTTTGCGAATTTGCGATGGAACGGTTGCCGCAACTAAAAGGATTTGCAAAGGCAGGAATATGCAAACGTGGAAACTGTCTTGAATGGACCTATCGGCATGGACGATTTAAAAATGCTGAGACATTACCGTTTATAAAACGATTTTCTTCATTTGCCAAATTCAGAATTTGTCATGATCAGAAGGCAAACAGGATTCTTGGGGTCATGGTCAATTCACATGACAATTATGATCAAGAATTAATAAAAGGATCCATGATCGGTGATACTTAAAAAAAAAGACACAATAGCAAAAAATGATGCGCTGTTGTGCATTCCTGAAAAGAACGCACTAGTTGAGGAAAATGTTCTGGATTCAGGAGATATGGTACTCTCATACCAGGCAGCCTATAAGCCCTTTTTTGTGAAAATTCAAAAAGTACTTCGTCAAAAAAAATCTAAAAACTCATTTCGCCGCAAGATCCAGTTGGACCAATTAGGTATTGATGTCTGGAGTCTAGTGGATGGGGTAAGGAATGTTAAGGCCATTATTAAAGATTTTGCAATGCTGCATAAATTAGATTACAAGGAAGCTGAAATTTCTGTTACACTTTTCTTACGTTCTTTAGGTGAAAAAGGGTTAATCGGCATAAAAGAGCCAAATGGTTAGATTTTTATCATAGCCTCTTCAAGATTTTTTTCAATATTCATATATCCATCAAACCCGGCGATATCGAAAACTTCTCTTACATAGTCCTGTAATGAACACAACACAATATTGCCATCCATCCGCTTAAGATCCTTGGTCGTTTTCAGCATCACCCTTAAACCGGCACTGGAAATATACTCCAGTTCTTCCAGGTTGATAATTAACTTTCGTTGTCCACTTTCCAAGGCCGTATAAATCTTAGCCTCAAATTCAGATGAAGTATTGGAATCAAGACTTCCCTTAACATTAAAGATTTCTACCTCGTTCGTATTTTCCTGGATAATATCCATAAATGATATCCCTTATAATTTTTATCTGGACTCTGAATCGGTTTCCAGTTGTTGTGCATCGTTTGTTATATATTTTTTGAGTACGACTATATTTCTATTTTTTTTACGTTGATAATTACATTCATCAATAAAATGTTTTACAAAATGGATTCCCAGGCCGCCTATGCAACGTTTTTCAATGGCACATTTTGTATCAGGTTCTTTCGCCGCTGTCACATCAAAAGGTTTGCCGTCATCCTCCATACGAATCATTAAGGTATCGTCATCACAGGACAATGATATATGAATCTCATGCTCTTTATTATCATTAAATCCATGACAGACAATATTTGTAAACAACTCCTCAAGAACCAGATCAATTTCCTGAAATTTTCTTCTGGCGCAGTCAACGGTTGTGGACATGCTTGAAACAGCCTTTTTAATCTTGTCCAGATCAACCAGTCGATTTTTTAATTTTATGGATAAACTCATTTTCTCCATGTTAATCATGTTAACGGCACCTGATTGATTTGTCAATCTCATTTTCACCTATATTAAACTGATGCCCATGAGGTTTTTTAATTGATCACTTGCACTTGATTCATACTCCAGAATACATTTTCTTTCAGCCTGAAGAAGCCTATTACCAATTGTACGAACAATTTTTAACGGTGTCTCCGGAAATTGATCAACTACTTTGGAAAATGCCTCCCGGGTCATAACAAGACAGGTCGTATCCTCTTGTGCAATCAAAGAAAACTGTTTGTTCATGGATGTCATCAACGACAGGATACCTAAATAGCTTTCCGCTTCATAATCACGGATAAAATGCTCTTTTTCATCAGCCTTTAAAATTAGCTTTGCTTTACCGGAAAAAATATAATAGCAGCACTGATCATCATCGTCCTGATAAAAAATCGTATCGCCTTTTTTATATGTCTGCCTTTGACAAAGGAAAGCAAACAGTTTCATGACATCCATGGAAATACCAGCGAAAAAATCGATCTGCCTGAAAATATTCAGATTTGATGCAAATTCACTTTTATCACCTGAATTATCTGTGTTCATGAGCGAGTTCATAAAAATACCCCTTTTTTTCCATCAATTCATCATAGCTACCCATTTCGACAATTTTGCCTGCTTTTAAAAAGACAACTTTGTCATATTCTTTTACTATATCAAGCCTGTGCACCACGGCAATCAATGTGCTTTTTCCTTTCCATTGCCGCGAAAGAACATTCTGAATTCTTGTTTGTGATTTGTTATCAAGG
Organism: Desulfobacula sp.; assembly: GCA_021647625.1. Taxonomy (GTDB): domain Bacteria; phylum Desulfobacterota; class Desulfobacteria; order Desulfobacterales; family Desulfobacteraceae; genus Desulfobacula. The sequence continues at coordinate 7,309 of JAKIUJ010000119.1, read as the reverse complement.
GCTGATGTTGCCTCATCTAATATCATTATTGGTGGTGATTTTAAAAAAGTTCTGGCAATGGCAAGTTTCTGGCGCTGCCCGCCGGAAAGATTATTTCCCTTGGTGCCGACTTCAAAATCCATACCGATTTCAATCATTTTCTCAAGAAAATCTTCTCCGATCAGGAGAGCGATAATAAATTGATTTATCTTTTCCTGGGCAATTGGATTTGTCGTTTTAACAATACCAAACAAAATATTATTCGATATCGTTTGTGAATGAATGTATTGATCACTCCTGAAGAATGCGATGGCATACGGGTCTTTTTGTTTGATTTTTTCCCGGAACATATATCTTCCCTCAAGAATCAGCTTGATCATAAACTCAGGAATGGTGGCAATCCTATGTTTTCCGGGTGAAAATCGTAATGCCAGTTCCAAAAGTGCTATGGTTTGCTCTTTATTAATCTGGTGGAGATTTCTATTTTTTATCTCTCGGACAAGATTCTCAAACTTTTCAAACTCCTCAAGTTCAATGGGGGTCTGCTCAAAAAACATTTTATCATGGGTAATATTTTTTAAAATATCCACTGTTTGGTCGGCGATTTCCCTTCCCAGGGTCAGCAAAGGCCGGGTAAGGTCCGAATCATCTAAAAAATCTCTAAAAAACTTATTTTTAACTAAGTTCTTATTTTTAAAATTTTTTGAGACAGGCGCACCAAAAATTATATTATCTGCCAGGTTGGCATAAGACAGGAATTGCTTTTCATCAAAAAACTCAACCCATTCATATATGGAATCACCAAACTCCTTCTGGAAGTTTTCCCTCATCTTTATGATTACCGGAATAAACTCCTCTGCTCTTTTTTCTACAATCGTATTCAGTCCAAACCTTAAAACATCTACAAAGAGCCCCGAGTGCTGAAGCACATGAACCAGGCCATCCAGTTCAGGTGCACAATCGCCCTCCATCACACACTCTTCACCATGGAGTGCTGTATAAGAATACATCAAATTCGCTTTTATGGTGCCGTCAAAGATAAATGGCGACTGGGATACCAAACCAATATTCTTTGTTATATCGGCTTTGGTGAGATCGGAAATTTCCTTACCCCCTATCGTTGCATGACCGGATGTATAAGAGTAAAGCTGAGCCAGACATAAAGCCAATGAACTTTTCCCGCTTCCGGAAAATCCTACCAGAGCGATATGTTCGCCGGAATTAATCTTGAGATTGATATTATCCAGTAATTTTATCCCTTCAGCTGTCTCGAGGCTCATATTTTCAACATTGATGGCAACATCCAACTCATAGGGTTCCCTGTCTTTTGGGATCAATTCATTCGCAATGTCAACATCAAAATAATTCATGGTTTTGGAATAATTTATTTTCCCATCCTGGTATACCTGATAAAACTCAATGAGCTCCTTCCACGGGTCATAGAGTTTTTCCTGGGCCGATAAAAATGCAACCAAAGCTCCCAACCCTAACTGCCCTTTTATTGCCAGATATCCACCAACAATAAATATCGAAAAAGGACCCAGATTGATGAAAAAATTACTGACAACCTTAATGATAAATTTGTTAATGCTCCATTTAATTCTAATTTTCATCAGGGAATCAACAATGGCATCAAATTTATTATTTTCGATTGCAAAGGCACCATTGGCCTGCACTTCATGAATACCGGCAATGGACTCCACAATTTTGGATGATAATTTTCGAGACAAATTCACTCTTTGTATGTTATTCTGATTAACCCGTTTTTGTAAAAGAGGAATGATATAGAGCATGGCAGGATAAATAGAGAATGAAATAACAGCCAATATCGGATTCAACACCAAAAGGTAACCAAAGAAAGCCAACAGGGTGACAATATTGGTCAAAGGCACTGCTAAAGCCATTCCCACAAAATTTCCCGGAATAGTAAGCTCATTGATCAGGGAGTTTACAACGGTGCCCGGTTGGGTATTTCTGAAAAAATTCAATGGCATAGTTAGAATATGATGATACAATTGCTGTCGCATTTGTGCCGTCACTTTTTGACTGATTTTAGTCTGGATGATATTTATTGCGAGTTTTAAAGATGATGCTAAAATAACAGAAGCAAGATAAATCCCGCAATAAATAGCTAAAAGATCCAGTTTGCGTAAATTAATTGCCTCATTGACAATCCGCTTCTGCATCTCAAGGGGGATGACCCTTATCGCAACTGTCAGCAAAATTATTGCCACAAGCAAGATTTGAAGTTTCAGGTTCCCATCAAAGACCCAGGATGTGAGGGGCCTTTTCACGATGGGTATTTGTTTATTTTTTGTTTCTCTTTTTAAAGCCATTTTTATTTACCGAGACCTTTCATCCTCTTAAATAAATTTAACCGTAACTATAGTGATATCATCTTCAATGGGTAGGCTTTGGCGAAAATCATTAAGATCTTCTATCAACTTTGTCTCAATTGTTTTAGCTGACATGCCGGCATATTTTTCAATTATTTTTGTAATTCTTTTTTCTCCATACATCTCACCTCTGGTATTTCGTGATTCTTTTAACCCATCGGAATAAATAAGCAGGACAGTTCCTTTTTCCCAACCATTTATTTCATGTTCAGTGATGGAGGTATCCGCATCCACCCCCAAAGCCATTCCATCACCAAGCAACTTTAGAAAAGTTCCATTACCAGGGCTATAAAGCAATGCGGGTTCATGACCGGCCCGTATCCATTTAATCAACCGGGTTCCCAGATCAATCTCCACAAAAAAAACAGTCGCAAATCGACCGGTTTCATAACTGTCCCGCGTTATATGTTTATTAACGGCACAAATCAGTGATGAAGGGCCTTTATAGTCCTCGGCACCATACCGAAAAAAAGCCCGAATGGTTGTCATGTGAAGCCCTGCACCAACACCGTGTCCGGATGAATCCGTCAGAGCGATACCCACTTTATTTTCAGAAAACTTAAAATAGTCAAAATAATCCCCCCCGACCTCTTCACAATATAAACTTATCCCGGAAATATCCAAATCAGAAAAATAAGGTGCCTTATTGGGTAACAGATTCTCCTGCACCTCCTTTGCTAGACCCAGTCGTGCCAATATTCTAATTCTATCCCTTAAACCGTGAATCATTTTGTTGGTATTGGTTGCAATCACACCAAATTCATCACTGGTGGCTACCGGCACAAGACTGGAAAGATCGCCATTGGTTACCGACTCCAATATGCGTGTTTCCGTTTGGAAAAGCATTTTTAGATTTTTTGAATAAGAATATAAAATATTGGTCACTAAACATAGAAGAATGGTGATGACAAAAACAACCTCTTTAAAAATCGTTTTTGTTGTCATGTCAATCATCAAACTCATTTGCATTTGATCCATTTGTGCAAGCCATGTCAAATCTCTTGCAACAATCAATATAATGATAATCATCACTAAAAGATTGGTTACCAGCGCCACAATAAAAAACTTCCTGGTCAGGGGATAAAATTGTTTAGGTACATTGATGACATCCGCATTATTCAGAGCATGCTGAATCACCCATCGCTCTTTTTCCAACGACATGTCTACTGCAACAAAAAATCCAAATGCAATAAACCCGATAAAAAACACTATTCCATTAACGAACGGGACTGAGAACACGACATTATTCAGAATTATTACTAAAATCCCAATCAGCAACACCATTACATATTCGCTGACAAACTGCATTTTTGCCTGGTTAATCAAATCAGACCTATCGATGAACTTTTTCAGGACAAAAAATCGAATAACAAAAACAATAACAAATCCCAAACTGGTATAGGCCCCCAGCATCCCGGGGGGCATCTCCTGAAGCAGCGGTCAGACTTCACTGCCATAAAAGCTTAAAATAAATGCTGCGAACATATAATGAAGAATAATTCTCATGAAGCTTTCAACCCCTGTTAAGAACACATGATAACAACTATAAAGTTTACTATTCTATTGATTTAAAAAATAATACCATTTCTATTACTAATAAACCAGAGTTAAATTATACGCAAAGATGAATCAAGCCCCTTTTAACAGCCTGTCTCCAACGATTGAGGATGTTATTTTTTTGATCATTATATCCGTGATCAAAAAAACTTGTCTACAATTCATTCCATTTTTTGCTATCAAAACCGCTGTGCCAAGCCAAGTTTATCCTTGACCTGTTCTAAACAAGATGATATACATTCTGGGTCAAATTCGGAGGAGTGACTGAGTGGCCGAAAGTGGCGGTCTTGAAAACCGTTGAGCCGAGAGGCTCCGTGGGTTCGAATCCTACCTCCTCCGCCATTACAAAACAAACGGAGAAGTGACCGAGCTGGCTGAAGGTGCTCGCCTGCTAAGCGAGTGATCGGGTAACCCTGATCCGAGAGTTCGAATCTCTCCTTCTCCGCCAGCAACAAATAGATTGGGGTTTTTAAGCAATAGCTTAGGAATCCTTTTTTTGTTTGTAGTCTGTCCTTTTGTCTGTCCTTTTATATTTTTTTGGCACTGAATTGGCACCTAGTCGTCTTTGATAATAAAACACTGAAATTTCCGTTTTAAGAGCGTTTCAGAACAATGGCCTTCTGTAATATAATCGTCACGAGTCTTAAGCAGATAAAAACAGAAACATGGATCCTTAACGAATCTGAAAAACAGTTCATGAGGGCGGGGTAAAATCCGCCCCTTGTTCGTCAATTGAAAAAGAAATCAATCTTTGAACCTCTCCGGCCATCTCATTGCCGTATGCATGACCCTTAAAATATAAACGACACTATTTCTTTCCACATAAGGCAATATATATGGCAAACCTTGGATCACAAACTCACGTGTACCGGCGACCCTTCCCGGCCTGCCAATACCTGGATGATCTGCCAGCATTTTTGCAGCATTCCATACCTTTGCCCCTGCCTCTGCTGCCGCCATGGGCTTATCAGATGCAATGTATTCTATTGCTTGGTCCAGGTTTAAAAGAGCTTTTCGAGTCCATTTAACTGGCATCTACACACCATTTCTGAAACATAGCTTTTACTTCACTGTCAGTTGCTATTTCGCCTTGCTCAACCTCTTTCAAGCCGTCCTTGACTTCCTGAACAAACCATTCCTCATACTCGACATATCGCTTCAACGCTTGATTGATTAAATAAGACCTGGGCCGATCCTGGTTCTTTGCCAGACTGTCGAGCCGTTCTATCATATTTTCATCTATTCGAACCGTTGTTGGTTTCATAAAATATCTCCTTTGTATTCCATAAGAATACGTTTGAATACAAAAAAAGTCAATGCACTGGTTATATGTCAAAAAACCTAAATTTCTCTTTACATTATCTAACCTGTAGCACAGTGCAAATGCTAAGGGTTCACTCAAAAATAAATTACCAATTTTGCAAGTTGAGTCGCCTATCCGGGTAGGCGTGAAAACTAAGGCATATCGGGCATATACCAAGTTTACACAACGCAGTCGGATAGGATGAATCGGCTTCCAAAATGTAAAGTTATTTTTGAGTGGGCCCTAAGGAACGGGGGACATCTATGATAAGTTTAGTCAAATCAAAAAGCACACTGCCCCCATGCTTGCGTCACCCGCTACGGCGCTCAGCTTCCTTGGGAGCATTGCCCTAACAGCTATTTTGATTCCATATACTACAACCTTTATGAATACTGCTGAAAATAACGAATTGGGTCAATAACCTTGATTTTCCCACTGGAATAAGGATATTTCAAGTTCGCAACAATCTGTGTCGCTTTCATAGGATTCAACTTTTCTGCATAATATTTTAAATGTTTCGATATAGTATCATCAGAATATTTTACTTCTATTAATTCTTCAACCATACCTTCTTTTAAAACGACAAAATCAACTTCCCGCCCTTCTTTATCTCTGATATATCTAAGGTCATACCTAAATCCGTCCCTATCTTCAAAATACTGAAGCTTTTTTAAAAGATGGGTGGCAACTAGGTTTTCATATACAGCCCCCTCATCACCAATCACATCTGCATTATCATAGAAAAAAATCTTAGGGGGTTTGATTACTGCGCGCGGTAAATTTTTACTATATGGCCGAACAGCAAACAATAAATACATCCGTTCCAAGACGTCGACCCATTTTGCTGCTGTTTTTGGAGAAACCTGTATCTCCCCTGCAATATTTGACATGACAATCAGGTTGCCCACCCGGGTTCTAAGCTGATGTATAAATAATTCCACCAATGAAATTTGTCGAATGGAATCAAGATCCCGGATATCCTCTTTAATCACCCTGTCAAACCGCTCTCTTCTCCAACGTCTGGCTTCCCGCTCATCGCCATCAAGAAAAGGTTCCGGGAAACCACCCACCCTCATCAATCTCTCAAATGCTTCTTCCGGGGCCATATTGCTGGGATATTCATCAAGCCCAAACGGGTGCAGCCGCCAATAATGATATCTTCCAAGTAATGAATCCCCGCCCCTCCTATACACATCAAGCCTGGCAGAACCCGTTATAAGAAACTGACTATCCGTATCGTTGGTATCGTATATTCCTTTGATCCAATTCTTCCAATCCCTATATTTGTGAAGCTCATCAAATATTACTAATCCGGCATCAGCCTGCCATTTACCTTTTAACAAATCCTGACGATCTTCAGAATAATCCCAATTAAAATAACGTCCCCCAGGGAAAGCATTCTCAAGAAAATGTTTAGCCAGTGTGGTTTTACCCACTTGTCTGGGCCCACCAATAAAGACCATCTTCTTTTTCAGGTCGCTAAGGATATTTTCAGACATGTACCTCATATGGCTATTTTATACCATAATCCAAAATAGTCAAGGCTGTTTTGGATTATGATATAAAATAGCCATCGATATTGTTCGTATAATTACCATTTATTAGGGCCACTCAGAATAGGAGAGAAAAAAAGGATAACATTCTTTCCATAGCAAGGAAAAAATATTTGTCGTTGATCACTCTATAGCGCTCACATAAATTGAGACAGTTTCACTCTGATAGATTGAGACGTTGGTTCACAACACAAACTACAAAATAAGCATTGTTCTTTTTCAAGTAGTTCTCAAATTCAATTTAAAATTAAGTTTAATTACTCAGTTTGGAGGACCTGTTCAAGGATAAAAATTTTGTTGAAGTACTTCATTCCAATCATGCCCGGCCGGGCGAAGTCTTTTGATTGAAGGGTATCGTTTGATCATTTTATTTGCCATGGTTTCACCGGTTCTGTCAGTATCAACGAGCCGGGGTCACCCATTAAAGGTCTGGTCAAGAGAAAAAACACCTCCCCCATAGAAAAACTTCCATTTTTCTTGACCCTCTTCTTACAATTTTGAGTAACCCCAAATTTTTATAC
>JAKIUJ010000118.1 GCA_021647625.1 Desulfobacula sp. | reverse complement strand
TCCATGCAATAAGCCCCTGTATATGTTAGTCACCTTGGCTTTATTACATGTTTTTGCTTGCTTGTCCAGTTTTATGTATAACTTATTATTATAATGAATCATATTCAATGGCGTGAAATCACCCTGTGAAATGCCCTGGACAATTAGGGAAACCTGGATTTATTTCCAGACAGCCTTAAAGACACGCATCATATTCAGCCCAAGGATGCCCTTGATCTCGTCTTCGGAGTATCCCCGCCTGTGCAGACCGATGGTCAGGTTCTCCATTTTCTCAGGCATCTCTATTTCTTCAGGGTAGTACCAGGGCGGTGCCGGATATTCCCCCCGGGTCCAGGCCCCGGATTCCAGAAGAAAACCATAGACCTGACCGGCAGTCTCATCATCGGCCACCCCTGCCTGGTACTCAAAATAATCGATACCCACACAGATATTTTCAGGACCTGCAATTTCAGCCAGATGATCCACATGGTCCAAGAGGTCGTCCAGGGTCGGCCTGTCCTTGTCCGCAACAAACCCTGGAAACCCGTTAAACCCGATCACTCCTCCGTTTTCAGCCACGGCCCGTATCAGATCATCCCCAACGTTTCTGCGGTTATCGCAGACCGCTTTGGCATTGCCGTGGGAAATAACCACAGGACTTGAGGATGCGGCAATGGCGTCCATGGTGGTTTTGTACCCGGTATGGCCGCAGTCCACCACAATGCCCAGCCGGTTCATTTCAACAATCACATCCCCGCCGAATTCGGTCAGGCCGGTATCATTTTCAATGGCGCAGCCACAGCCCACCAGGTCCTTTTCATTGTAGCAAAGCTGGCACATCCTCAATCCCAGTTGATGATAAAGGGCCACAGTGTGAATATCATCTTCAAAGGGGGTCGTGCCCTGGAAATGAAAAATAATGCCCAGTTTCTTAAGTTCTTTGGCCTCAAGGATATCCTCCGCACGGGTCACATGGAGCAGGTTGGTATCGTCACTGCGGAACCAGGAGTGCCATTTGCCCAAAGTTTTCATGGTAAAGTCCAGATTCCCGATTCCGGGTACTCCGTAGCCCACAGTAGCTGCAATGACAGTCACACCGCCCCTTCGATAGTTGTCGTGGTAGTTATCCAGAACAGCCAGCGGACAGGTGTTGTCAATAACAATAGCCTCCTTGTGAATTTTTCTGGGATCAGTCATTTTTCCTCCTTTAACGATCTTAACAGGTTCAGGGTATTCTCCCGGCGGTCCGGTTCATTGATCAGGGTATGCAGAATGGTCAGGATGGCGTACCGGCCGTGAATCACCAGGCCCCGGTCATCCAGTTCGCCTTTGGCCCATTGCACCACCACATTGAAATAATTGAGGTAAAGCAGCCGGGCACTCACATCCAGGTCCAAATCCTTCCAGATCAGGTCTTTTCGGGCGGCCAGGGCCAGGACTTTTTTGAGTCGTTGAATCCGCCGCCCATGGAGTTCTTCAGCGCGTTTCGACGTGGGTGACATGGGAAAAAATCCTGCGATCACAGCGGGTTTGATGATGGCCTGATTTTCCAGGAACATAGGTTCCACCTGCTTCAGCCAATTTAAATAGAAGTCTGTTTCCCAGGTTCCCCGGGTCATAGCTGTTTCAAGACGGACCATGGCATCATCCAGATCCCGGGTCCCGGATTCAAACAAGGCCACCAGGACATTTTCCTTGTTTCCATACAGGTTATAGATAGTTCTCAGGGCCAGGCCGGATTCCCCGGCCAGTTTCCGGACAGACAAAGCGTCAATGCCCTGCTCCAGTATGAGGCGCCGGCCGGATTCAAGAATTCGCCCGCGGTTGACTTCAGTGATCTGATTTTTAGATGATTTCATTAATTTTGCCCTAAATCCATGGAATCTTAAACAAAGTATAACAGTGTTGTATTTAAGTGCTTCGAAAGAGGTATAACACTGTTATATTTTTGTCAAGTTTTTTCACGCTGGACTTTTGTACGGTTGATAAACATGAGTCATCCAGCTCACCAGGGAAGCCCGCATATTGATACCGGTGATCAAAATAATCTCAGTTGAATTGAAAAAAAAATTAGTTGTTCATAATTGAGATTCTATGGGCAGCAAGCGCATGAAATTAATTCCCAACCGCTGCCAGAAGCCGGTGTAAGGATCAACATCAAACGTCTTTTTTTTCCCATCAAACTATGTCTTGAAAGGGATAAACATGACGCCGAAATAGCCAGAGATTTAGGAATACATCAAACAACCCTCTCTACCTGGAAACAAAAATATTTAAAAAATCAAAAGCAGGCGTTTTCGGATCCTAAAGGTCCTGATGAGTTTACAGAAGAAATTAAGATTTTAAAAAAGGAATTGGCAATAGCAAAAGAGGAACGTGACATATTAAAAAAAGCCTTGGCCATCTGCAACTCCCAACCAAAAAGAAATATGCCCTGATGAAAAATCTTTGCAAGGATTTTCCAATAGTGCGGATGGCCTCAATATTTAATGTTCATAGGGGCGGATATTATAAATGGATAAAACACCCGATAACCAAAAGGGAACTTGAGAACAGAAAACTGCGTAAAATAATAAAGGGTATATTTTTCGAATACAAGCACAGGTACGGAAGCCCCCGTATTGCAAAGGAATTAAAGGAACAAGGGATTACATGTTCAAAAAACAGAGTCTGTAAGTTAATGAAAAAAGAGAAGTTGATTCCAAAGGCCAAAAGAAAATTTAAAGTGACAACCAATTCAAAACATAATTTGAAGATATCACCAGACCTCGTAAAAAGAGATTTTAATCCTTCAAAGCCCAACAAACTTTGGGTGTCTGATCTGACATACATTAGGACAAAGGCGGGTTGGTTGTACTTATGCGTAATATTGGATTTATTTTCCAGAAAAGTTGTTGGGTGGTCCATGGATAAAAAAATGAAAACATCCATGTTTATAAAAGCACTTGATATGGCAAAAGAAAACAGATTACCAAATTCTTCATTGCTTTTTCATTCAGATCGAGGTGTCCAATATGCCAGTGATGCTTTCCGTCAAAGGTTAAAAAAGTACAACATGACACAAAGTATGAGCCGTCCAGGCAATTGCCTGGATAATGCAGCCGCAGAATCATTCTTTCATACTCTAAAAGTTGAAGAGGTTTATGGTCAAAGCTATGAAATTAGGCGAGAAGCAAAAAGTTGTATTTTTGAATATATTGAAGTATTTTATAATCGAAAAAGGAGGCATTCTTATCTTGGGCTTGAAAGCCCGCAGGTTTTCGAGAACAGATATATGGTTAAATCATACGAGAATGCAGCATGATTTTGTGTCTACAATTTTAAAGAAAGATTAGGTTGAAAGATAGCTGCGGATACGACAAAACATAGCCGCACCTTTCATGGAGCGAAAACATCCTGATATCTTTTGCTGGACCTTGGTCATCCGAATATCCCTTTCTCCCTGATTATTACTGAATGGGACTTTTTCATCATCCATAAAAAGCAGGGTTTCATTCTCAAAATCCCTCAGTCGTTCAAGAAGATTTCTTGACTTTGACCGTTTCAGCCTCCCCCGTTTTCCTTTTCGTTGGCTTTCATCCGGGGGTGGGCATTCTTTTTCGGCTTTTTCCAACAGATCCCGATATTGTTGCCTGTATTTCATGGAATCTGCTGTAGAAAGCCGGCCTCCGGCATCATCCACGGCCTTGTTTATTTGCAGTAAGAGGTCCCTGATATCCCTGGCCCACTCTTGTTTGTCCTGTTCCCAGGCTCTTTCCAACTCCCTCAGGTGATGGGCGTTGCACAAGACATGCTGGCAATCAATTTTGAAGTAAGGTTTCCAATGATCATGACAAAGTATCCCCTTAAACATGGGCAGAACACCCATTGCCTCCATGGCATCCAAGCCTCTTTTTTCGTGGGGGAAATGATAGGTCCACCAATTATTTGAGACACAATGTAGCCAACGCCTTTTTCCATTAATATTAATGCCGGTCTCATCTGCATGACAAAGGTCAGACTCGATCAGCTTTGATTTCACAATGGCTTCAAAAATCTCAAGTCTTTCATAGGCACTTTTGTTAAAGTTGTAAACTGAACCGGCGCTTATTGGTATTCCAACCTGATCCTGAAAATTTTCTTCAACCCGATTATATGGAATCAATTGGTATTGAGACATATACACAGAATGAACCTTCACATTGATTCCATACTGAACAGGCCGACTGACACCTTCAGGAAATGGTGCTGTGTAACGTTTTCCATTGTTATCCTCAAGAACCTGAGCCCGATATTCTGTTACAACCCTTGAAATATCAATATCAACGATCTGTCTGGATTCATAGCCAACATCTTTATAAGCACCTTCAGGAATTGTTGCCTTATCAACCGGTATGTCCTCGATAACATCAGGATCAGGAAATTGTTGCAAGGTCATACCATTATGGCCTTTTTGGCCACCGGGTTTCTTGTCGCTGGGTTTCTTCTTTTTTTTGTCGCGGTTCGGATCAGTTGATGGTGGCTTACTGCTGTTGCTGCTATTAAGTCCCAGCTGGTTCAGCAATAAAATTACCAATACCAGCAAAAGCTCTATTGAACTTTTCAAGGCAGGGGATACACTCGGATCTTCACCCAGCATTTTTCTGGTGTTCTCAATAGTTTCTTTAACATTTATTGCTTCTATCTTCATTCATTTCCTCAATAGCAGTCTCGTTGAATGAAGACATTATAACACAGGTTTTTGAGGTCGATTTTTTCGATCGACATTGACTTTTAATGCAATTTTAAATTTTGGCTATGGTAAACCGTCCAACCCAAATCAAATCCGCTCTAATACGGCCATAGGAAGCTGAAAGTCTAATAATACAAGGGGTTTTAAAATTTCCTTGGAAAATAAAAGTTTTCACAAAAACCCTTGTTAAGTAAAAAATGACATTGAATGCATTTTTTTTACTGAATAATTACCCTTATTTTTTCAAATCCTCACTATTCAAGCGGTGGTTGCCAGGATCTATATTTATAGGATTTGGTGTGAGACTTGTTTTTTTCAAATGAGTAATGAAAACTTAACTTTTTCTTAAATCAAATACCTCTGAATATTCAGGATGTTATAGGAACGGTACTGTTGAATTCTGAAATCAATTTCATTTTTCAAAGACACGCACAGTAAGGGTTTGAATGGGGACGTCAAAAATTTTGCAGATATCATTGATCGGTATTGTGTAAGCGCTCAAGGAACCGCATCTTCTAATTGGAGCAATAGCATGGGAGAATAGGCCAACTTTCAAAAATTTCGGGAGGCTTACAAGTGTTTCCCGGCCGATTGAATTGATCTTTTTAGCCGTATCTTTTGCTGAAACAGGATTAATATCATTGACAACGATATCAGCACCCTCCAAAGCCAGAGTAAGTGCTATCATCTCTCCAATACCTCTTCCGACGCCTGTTACCACAGCGGTTTTCCCCTTTAATTCCAAATTTTTCATTATGCTTTACTTTCAAGAATTTTAAAGGGAGACAGCCTTCTTTAGACGACTGCCTCCCAAAGTACTTAAGTTAGAATCACCCAAGGTGATGATCATTGACAAAAAATATTTGATCAATCTCTTTGAGCACGTGGTAAGAATCCGTTTTTTCCCCAGACTTCATAATTTTTCCTAAAGGTACTCAAATCTTCCCACACTTCTTTAAACATGGGTGACGTATTCGACAGCTCAGATGCAACTTCTTCCCATGAGTTTTCAAGGGTGGTCAGGATCTCTTCTGATAAGTAATCAATTTTTACACCATGCTTTGCCTGGCTTGCAATCATGGCCTGGGCTTGAATAGATTCCGTGTAGGCTAGGGTATCCAAAGTAGCCGCTTTGCACATCGTCTCCAGGATATTTTTTTGACGGGGACTCATCTTGTTCCAAACATCTTTATTAATGAGTAATTCAAAAAAAGTTGCCTGCTGATGCCAGCCTGAAAAATAATTGTATTTTGCTATTTTATGAAATCCCATCATCAGATCAATGGTCGGCATAGAAAATTCAGTAGCATCAATCACGCCTTTTTCAAGGGAAGGAAAAATTTCTCCACCAGGGATAAGGCTCACTGAAGCACCGGCTTTTTGTAAAACTTTTCCGCCAGTCCATAAAATCGAATGTTTAATCCTTTTAAATCTTCAGCTTTTTTTATGGGTTTTGTAAACCAGCCTGCTGATTCCGGGCAAAAAAGCCCCAGAGGAATGACATGTACGTTAAATCCAGCATCATCATACATTTTCTGGTATAATTTTTTGCCGTTACCATAATACATCCAGGCTAAAAATTCCGGTGCATCAGGGCCAAAGGGAATGGCTGAAAAGATAGATGCGCCCGGAATCTTACCTTCCCAATATCCGGAAATACTGAACCCTGAATTTACTGCACCCTTTGATACTGCCCCTAAGACCTGAAGTGGTGAGATGAGTTTTCCGGGCTCATATAATTTCATTTTCAAAGTTTTCCCGCTTAATTCTTCAATATTTTCAGATACCCATCTTAAACTTGTATTCACACCCGGCAATCCCAGCGGAAAACAGGCAGGTGTCTTTAAAAGAATTGATTTCTCTTTTGTTTCAGCCTGGATTGGACTGCAAACAATGCTGAGCAAAAAAATCGCTGTGAAAAATGAAATTGTGAAAAAATTTTTCATACTTTTTCTCCTTAAAATTTTAATTATTAACCATAGACTATAGATGGGAGCCATAATACCAGTTGGGGCCAGATGATGATGATCGCAAGGCCGATAAGCTGCAATATGATAAACGGAACCACGCCTTTATAAATATCAATGAGTTTGACCTCGGGTGGACAGACGCCTTTTAAGTAAAACAAGGCCAGCCCAACCGGGGGTGTAAGAAAAGAAGTCTGTAATGTCACTGCAACAAGAATCACAAACCAGAGCAGTTCCGGTTTATCAACCACACCATATCCATTGACGTCAAATCCGAGAGTAGAGATTGCCGGTGCAAGAAGCGGTAATACAATCAGGGTAATTTCTATCCAGTCCAGAAAAAATCCCAAAAGAAATACCACGTCAAGGATCACAAGCAGAACACCATAGGTTGAAAAAGGAATATTGGACAATGCTCTTTCTATCAGTTCATCTCCGCCCAGGGTTTTTAGAACAAGGGCAAACACTGTGGCACCGATAAAAATAGCAAAAATATAGGCTGTTGTGCCAAAACAGGACTCCATTACCTCTTTTAAGACCTTGAAGGTCAATTTTTTATTGACCCATGCCAAAATAGTTGCACCCAATGCCCCCACGCCGCTGGCCTCTGTGGGGGTGGTAATTCCGGCAAAAATTGATCCCAGAACTGCCAAAATAAGAATGGCCGGCGGAAGTATTGTTTTAAATACGCCCCAACCCATTTTTAAACTCATGGGTTGCCTGTTCGAATCAATGGGTGCCTGTTTGGGATTGATAAGACCGATAAACAGAATATAGAGGATATAAAGGATATAAAGGATATAAAGGGTGCCAAGAATAATACCGGGTAACAACGCACCCATAAAAAGATCTCCAACCGATAGTGAGAGCTGGTCCGCCATGATCACGAGCATAATACTCGGCGGGATAAGGATTCCTAAAGTACCGGCCCCTGCAATGGTACCAAGAGATAAGGTAAGACCATATCCCTGCTTCATTATGGCAGGAAGTGATAAAAGCCCTAATAGAACAACAGATGCCCCGATGATCCCTGTTGATGCCGCCAGGATGATGCCGATCAGGGTAACGGTAATGGCGAGCCCTCCCCTGACTTTTCCAAACAACTTCTGCATTTCATTCATCATCTTTTCTGCAATACCGGATCGATCCAGCATTAATCCCATGAAAATAAACATGGGCAATGCCACCAATACCCAGTTGCTCATGGTTTTAAATATCCGGTTGACTGCCATGCTCAAGGTCAGATAATCAAGGCCTGTCATTGTATTGAACCAGAGATCGGAACAATATCCGATCAAGGTAAATAATACGGCGACACCCCCTAAAACCCAGGCAATGGGAAACCCTGTAAATAAAAGACCGATAAATGTAATGAACATAAAAATTACTATATAATCATTGAGCGCCATGCTTAGGGCCTCCTTAGCAAAAGAAACAATTTTGTCAATTTAGCCATGGCAACAAGAATCATCAGGCCAAAACCAAAAGGGATAAAGGATTTTATAATCCACCTGAAAGGAAGTCCCATGGGGGAGGGTGACCGCTCGCTAAGCCGCCATGCTTCATGCACAAAGTCGAGACTGTGATGAAAAATCACACATAAAAAAGGCAGCAGTAAAAACAAAATCCCAAATATTTCAAATATTGCCCGGGTTTTGTTTGAGAGTCTTGAGTGAACAAGATCCACTCTGATATGGACATCTTTCACCATTGCATAGGAAGCACCTGTCATTATACCCACGGCATAAAGATGCCATTCAAGTTCTTCAAGGGCGACCAGTCCATGATGAAACACATACCGTAAAATCACCTGTAAAATAATGATGAGCACCAGTAATCCATTACTCCACATGGCAATATGACCTATGCGTTCCACAATTGATTCTAAAGAATTAGCCAATTTTTCCATTTGTTCCCCGTATGATTGAAATCATTATGCTTAAGGGTTTCTTAAAATTTCATGATAAGCCACCATTAAAATCGCATGTTTTGGATTTTCTCTAACGGCCGGACAATTTTGAAAATCCCGCCAGTCCGCATTGATGAACGCCAGCCTTGTCTTTTTCTTGGATATCTTCCTTAAAAACAAGAAAAAGCGTTCCAGAAATTTTAAGTACTCCTGTTTTGTCAGGCCTGAAATACTGTCCTTTGAATATTCCCGGGCTTTCTTATCAAAATAAGGGGGGTCATGGATAATCAGGTCCGGTTTTTCCTTGGAATTAAGAATGGGCAAGTCCTCCCACCCACCCTCCTGATCCCAGTAATAGGGTTCGATCTCAGGCCTTGTGTCGGGTCTGTCATCCATGTCCAGGCTCCAGCATCTTCGGCCCATGGCAAGGCAGGTGTCGGCACACCCCCCGCCCCCTGCCATGGGATCAAAAACCAGGTCATTACTTTTTGAAAAAAAAATACAGGATATGCCCGATCAATTGAGCGGGAATCCGGCCGGGCCATTCATCACCGAACCGGCTGTCACAATCATTAAAATTCCATAAATCCCAGGTTCTAAGCCCCCAGTCAAGCGCCTTGAAGCGGGTGAGATCATCCTTGCCTTTCAAAGCCTGTGACCACACCAAGGGCTCCGGCCACTCATGCTTTCGGGCAACCTGTGAAACTGTAAAACCTTTGGACAAGTAGCTATTTGGCCATTTTGCCAATGTGAGCATTTTGGCCAAATGGTTAGATAAAGTTTTTCGAGGAGCACCCAGTCTTTTTGCCATCCTGTCCAGGGGAATACCCAGCTGGTTTAAACGGAAAAGTTTAAGATCAAGATCCAGAAGATTTGTGGCCCTTAAATCCGCAACATACCTGTCAACCGCCTGCCTGGATCTGCCAATGGCCCTACCGATTTCCAGGGATGTTAATTGGGGGTTGGTTTTAAACGCACGCCTGGCAGTTTTCTTTGTCTCACTGTCAAACAGGCAATCACACAATCACTTTAAATCTGATTTTAATTCCTGCTAACAGCCTTAACAGATTTCCTATCCAAACAAGAAAAGACAGACTCTTTTTTTTCAAACCCAAGCCTTCGTCACCGGTATAATATTTGTGTATAGCCTATTTGGGTTTTTCCATGTTCAGATCTGAAATTTTCTTGACAATAGAAATAACATACTTTATTAAGTGAACATGTTCTCTGAATAAAGTATGTTATTGAAAAGGATGATATGGAACAACCAAAAGCAAACCGACGAGAGGTGCAGAAGGCTGAAACCCGCATCTTGATTTTAGAAAGTGCCAGAAAGCTTTTTAAAACCCAGGACTATGATACAGTGACCATCCGGGGAGTGGCAGCCCTGGCTCGGATCGGCCTTGGTACCATTTACAAGCATTTTCCCAACAAGCTGTCCCTGCTGGCAGCGGCTTTTTCAGATGATTTGAAAAAGCTGTACCAGGATGCCATGGCCACTGTGCCTGATAACCAATCCTTCCAAACCCAGTTTATTCATATCTCAAAACGATTTTTTACCTTTTATACCACCCACTACTCCCTTTCCCGAGCCTATTTGAGTCATATGTTTTTTTATGAACAGGAGTGGTTGGATGAGATCAATGACTTTGATGATAGCTATGCTCAGAAGATGGCGGAACTGATTCTGGCAGCCCAGGACAGGGGCGAGATCAACCCTGAAAAAGACTGCCATATTCTTGCACTTGCCCTGATGTCCAATTATTTTTTTGTTCTGGCCAATTGCTTTTTACGGGGCAAAATGACAGATCCCGATAAATTGGCAGCTCTGCTTGAAACCCTTGTTGAACAGACCCTTTTATAATTTAGGAGTGTTGATATGGCCTCACCTGTATTTATTGAACCTGATCTGGAATTTATTGCCCAAATTAACTCAGGCCCGGGTCTGAATCTTAAAAAATGTTACCAATGCGCCACCTGTTCAGTGGCCTGTGCCATATCTCACGATGACCATCCTTTTCCCAGAAAAGAGATGATCTATGCCTCCTGGGGATTAAAGGACAGGCTCATTGCAAATCCTGATATCTGGCTCTGCTACAATTGTGGGGACTGCTCCACGCTTTGCCCCCGGGATGCCAGACCGGGTGATGTGCTGAATAGGCTGAGAAAAATGTCCATCAAAGAATATTCAAAACCCGCTGCCATGCACCAGTTGTTCAATGACAATAGGAAGATGCCATGGCTTTTTATCATTCCCGCTTTGATTATAATCACCCTGGGTTTTGCTACGGGCTTGATGAATCTGTCTCTTGGGGGGGACCGCATTGTTTTTGCCCATTTTTTTCCAGTGCCCCTGATCGAAATGATTTTCATTCCCCTGTCCCTGGGAGTGACCCTGGTATTTTTCTTGGGGATCAGGCGGTTTCTCAAGGATATGCAGACTACCTATGCAAGGCTGGGCAAGGCAACCCCCGGCCCCATTGATTTTAAACGGTTCCTTGTCACCCTGATCACCCAGCTGCCCGCCATCATAAAACACGAACGGTTTTCCTCCTGTTCCGAAAACAAGGGACGGAAGATCTCACATATGATGGTGGCCTATTCCTTCACCAGCCTCGCCTTTGTGGCCGGTGCCTTTGTTTTTGCCCTTTATGTTCTTAACAGCCACGGTCCCTATGACCAGATCAATCCTGTAAAAATCCTGGCCAATATATCAGGCATCGCCCTTATTGCCGGCAGTCTGCTTCTGATCAAAGAGCGAAGGGCAAACGCCAGGCAGGCCAATGGGTATTATGACTGGTACCTGCTGTGCCTTGCCCTTTTCTTGGGAATCACCGGCATGCTAACCCAGGCGCTCAGGCTGGCTGATATATCCTGGGCAGCCTATTCCATGTATTTTATTCACCTGCTCTTTGCATTTAATCTGGTAGCTTTTCTGCCTTATACCAAACTGGCTCACCTGGTTTACCGTACCGTGGCAATTGCCTATTACCACTATAGAAAAGAAGAAACGAGATTGATAAATCTCGAAAACAAACCCATAAATTAAAAACACAGATTGGTTTATTCCTATCAGAGGAGAGGGAGGTTGTAGTTGAAAACTTTTAAACACATGCTTGTACTTTCCGGCGTGCTCTGTTTTGTCCTGGCAATTTTTCAAATAATAATTGGTTTTTCACCATCTTTGAGTTTATACTTTGGGGCACCCGAAGTATTGGCAAAAAATATTTATATGCTTATTCTCGTCAGTTTCGTTGTTGCCTGGATTCTAGGAATATTTGGATTGTACGCCATGTCAGGCGCTGGTCATATTCGGGCATTACCATGGTTAAAACCGGCACTTTTGTTAATAAGCGGCATATTTATCCTGCGCGGACTTTTGATAATTCCCGAGTTCTTGGTTGTCATGGGCCTTGTTCAGAGTTCTATCCCTGTGGCACCACGATTTGTCGTATTTTCGATTGGTGCCTTAGTAATAGGATTTTTTTTCATAACAGGTACTATTGGTGGATGGAATTCATTTCCATCCAAAAATTAAAATTGTCCAACAAATAAAGGATTAGTAACCGTGCCGAGGCACGAGGCTCGGTACTAATCCTATGGTTCATGAAGCCGCGGATCAATAGGGGGAAAGGTAAGCGATTTGCTGGATGTGTAACTTGAAGGCCAGAAATTTAAAGATCGAATGTGATAAAATTTGTTAAAAAGGATCGTTCTCCTAATATAAATATCAAAAACAAGGCCGTTTTCAGCTATAAAAATCCAGGTCAAAAATTAAAATACCGGCAATTTGGCGCACGGGTACAAAAACATGCCAATGTTACAGGCTGTTTGTAAAGCTGACCTATACCGGGTAATCAGTTTCGTGCAGTTATCCGGGCCTGCTCCGTGCTTCAGGCTTTGCAAAAAAGACAAATTTCAAGTCATGCCCGCAATGGCTGCATTTAATACCAGGTATTGCAGGTTCCCGGATTTGAGTAAAAAGTGCAACAATGTCATGGATGAATGAAATGAGTTCACGGATCTTCTCTATTGGCAATGCACTATTGGGATTGAGAAAACCATAATGCCTGATTTTCATAAAT
>JAKIUJ010000117.1 GCA_021647625.1 Desulfobacula sp. | reverse complement strand
ATGGCTGTTTTCATCCCGTCAGCCTTTTCTTGAGATATCGATCAAAAAGATGCTGTGCTTTTTCCTTTGGACTGCTGCCTGAAATTATCTTACAGGTGTGGCGCATTTGTTTCTTTTGGAGTTCCATGAGGGTTTTATCGTTGCCAAGGTTTTTTTTATCCACCCCTAAATCTGCCGGGGAGAGCACGGAAATCTTTTTTTCCCCAACATCCAATTTTTGTTTCAGGGTCGGGACTCTTAGATAAGGGGAATCAGGGGCATTGGCAATGATCAATACCATGGGCAAGGCAATGGTTTGAATCATCACTGCACCATCCTGACGGCTTGTAACGTCCAGGCTATGGTAGGATGGTCCGGGTTTGAGGTCGCTCACATTGTTGATGCAGGGCCAGCCAAGTCGTTCCGCCACAAGCAGCCCTGTCTGGCCGTTGTCACCAATGCTCCCCTGGGCACCCAGGATCACAAGCCCTTGACCTCCTATTTTTTTCACATATGAGTAAATTAAACGGGAAAGGGATAAGGCGTTGAATCGTAAATCAAATCCCCTGTCAGGGTGAATTCTTACGGCAGTATTGTATTGGACCGCCAGCAAATGTTTAAGAAAGAGATCAGCCGAATCGTCATCAATGGTGAGTGCTGTCAGATCAAACGGGCTATCTGTGGAGCTTGTCAGGTCTGATAGTTTTAAGGCCATTTCAAGCGCACTTTCATCAAAACAATTAAAAATATGCTTAACAAAACGTAAATCAACGGACATATCATCGCTAATCTTCCAATCCCGGCTGGAAATCAAGCCGATATCGGGCATGGTTTTAAAGCAGACCAATGTTCTCATTTTGGTATTTTTATTTCAAAACCTTTATTTTTGAACCGGATAAATTGTGCCGGTATTCATGATTCCATTGGGATCGAAGGTCTCCTTTAAGGCCTTTAAAATATAATATGCCGAGCCGTGTTCCTGTTTGGTCCAGGGGGTGCGATATTTGCCTATGCCATGGTGATGAACCATGGAACCACCGGCTTTCAGGGTTTCTTCGACAATAATGGCATTAATGGGGATATGGTATTTATTGATTTCGTTTTCAGGTTTGCAATCCACGATATTGTAATTGTATACAAAATACAGATTTGTTCCGGTCTGGTAGCTGTGGGAAGAGTGACCCCCCAGCATGGTCAGATCATCTGCATGGGGAAACTCATCCAAAATACGCTCGATGGCATTTTTATATATGGTATTAATGCATCCCCAGTTTCCGGAAACTTCGGTTGTAAAACCCATGTTAAGGTTCTTTTTAATAAATTCACGTTCCGCAAGAACCTTGTCCGGCCCCCAGTTTAAATTCTTAAACCAGTTTTCAATGATTTTGCCTTCAACCTTTTCACACTCGCCGTTTTTTTGAATGATTAGTTCAATACCCTGGCCTGTTGCTTTTGCAATGGGACCCGGGCCTTCTGCCATAAAGATAAGAAGGCACTTGCCATGGGCAAACTGGTTGAAACCGTGCTGGGCACCATCTTCTGCATCATACAATCTGGCAATGGACGGCCTGTAGCCGGTGGTGATAATATCCCGGAGAACCTTAAACCCGGTTTCCATATTCTCCACGGCATACCCATAGAACCGATTGTGTTCAGGCTGGTATTTAAAAATCTTTATTGTCACTTCGGTGATATAGCACAATGCCCCTTCATTGCCGATGATGACATGGCGAATATCCGGGCCGCAGGCCCTTCTGGGAACATTTTTAATCCGGGTGATGTTTCCATTGGGGAAAACAGCCTCCAGGCCGATCACCATATCTTCTATGGCACCATACAGGGTTGAAAATTGCCCAATACTCCGAGTGGCCACAAGACCCCCCATCTGGGCAAGCGGCTTGGATTGCGGAGAGTGACCCGTTGTGTATCCCTTTTTTCGAAGCTGATTTTCCAAAACTTCGAGATTGACGCCGCACTGGGCAGTTGCCAGCATGCTATAGGGATCAATTTTTACAATCTGATTCATTAAGCTGCCGTCAAGAACAACGGAATTTTCAACAGCGGTTTCCAGCCCGCCTTCCGTGGCAGACCCCCCGGTGCGGGGAACACAGTTGATTTTGTTTTGATTCAAGAATTTTAAAACATCGGAAACCTCTTGGGTGTTTTTAAGCTTCACCACGGCAGCCGGGAGAGGGCGCGTGTAAACATTGAAAATGCTTTCGAATTTTCTAAACCGGTCGTGACTGCTCTCTTTTAACACCTGTTCATCAGTGATAACCGAATTTTTTCCCAGTATTTTTATTAAGTTTTCAACGATGACTTTTCGTGTAAGCACCACAATGACTTCCCCTTTCGTATTTGCGATATCACCTTATCTATCGAACCAGATATCCGCCGTCAACAACAAGCAAATGCCCGTTCACATAATCAGATGCCCTGCCGGCAAGGAAAACAACCGTCCCCATCAGATCCCGGGGAATCCCCCAGCGGTCCGCCGGAATATGATCCAGGACCCGCTGGTTTGATATTGGATTATTCCTGGTTTCAGTAGTGATCGGGGTGGCATAATAGCCCGGCGCGATTCCATTCACCTGGATATTGTATTGACCCAGTTCATCGCAATATGCTTTTGTTAAGCCTGCAAGGGCATGTTTTGTTGCTGCATAAGCAGGAGACATCTTACCGCCCAGATAGGAAAAAAGTGAACAGATATTGATTATCTTGCCGCTTTTTTGGGGTATCATTATGTTGGCGGCCCGGCGGCTTAACTCAAAGGCCGCTGTCAAATTCACATCAATCATCGGGTCCCAGTCTTTGCGGTCAAACTTTAAAACCGGGTTAAATTTGCAGATCCCGGCATTGTTAACCAGGATATCCAGAGTGCCCAATTCCTTTATACAGTCTTCAATAATTTGTTCCGGTGCGCCATCCTGTGTGACATCAATGTGCAAGTATCGAATGTTAACGCTTTGTTTGTTCAATATTTTTTGTGCCGGGCCATTGTCTTTTATAAAACTTGGAATAAAAAGATCGGCACCGGCTTTTGCGAGAGCCGTTGAAAAGGCCAGGCCAAGACCCGTATTCCCGCCTGTGACAATCGCTGTTTTTCCCTTTAAAGAGAAAAAATCCATGGAAAAAGTATTAATGGAAAAATCATCAATGGTCATTTGGACCTGCTTGTGCCAAGATGCCAGGAACCGCCTTCCTCCTGCATGATTCTGTCTATGACGATTGTTTTGCCGCTGATAAGTTCTTTTTGCAATGTTTTTTTTGCACCGGCCACATCATGTGCTTTTAATCGTTCAATCAAGCGACCATGCATCTCAATCATGTACTTGCCTGGACGGACAATCATCATGTATCTGCCCAGGCGATCATGCAAACGTGAGATTAGCCGGGCCAGTTCCTGATTGCCCGATGCATTTGCAATTTGGCAATGGAAATTTTTGTTTTCCTGCGTATAACGGGAATAGGTCTCATCGTCATCATTTGTAAATCCGGCATGAACCTTTTCAAGAAGGTCAATCTGCTCATCTGTTATTTTTTCAGCAGCCCGTTCAACTGCAGCCAGTTCCAGGATTTGACGAAGATCAAGCATATCATTGAGTTCTTTTAAAGAGACCAGTGTAATATAGTATCCGGATCTGGGTTTTATGGTGACAAGATCTTCCTGGCTGAGCATCTGCAATGCATCTCGGACAGGCGTGACACTTGTTCCGAATTCATTTTTTAATTGATCAATGGACAGCCGTTCACCGGGTTTTTTTTTGCCTGTGATAATATCTGTTCTGATTCTTTGATAGATAACATGCTTGCTCGCATTGCCAATTTTCCCGGGCATCCGTTTCCTCCTGTCTGTTTAGGGCTGATCAATAAGTCAAAATATATATATCATATCAATTTATATTATCAATAACTTAATGATTGAATATAACAAAATTCATGATTGAAAATGTTAATTGTTTTTAGAAAAATATTAATTTTAAAAATTGATGTATCAATATTAAATAGTATAAAGATTTATTCCAGGGATTGAACTCTATTTTCTATGTTTATCCCCGATCCTTAGAATAGTCCGACAATAGTGGATACTCTTTTTAACGGTTTCGATTTCAAGACGCAGGGCCGTCTCTTTGTCTTCCAGGCTGAACCCCATCTCAGTTTCGATGTTGATTCTATTCATCGGGGTTTTTTCTTTAATCATTTGATATGCTTTTTTCATATCTATGTCACCATCCCCAACAGCAACCCCCCTGACCCTGAATCCATCCCGGCAAAATTCGATACGATCATCTCTGAAATGATTTGTAAATGCAACAGGGGCAAGATTTTGGATGGCAGTCATGGGATCTTCGGCAACATGCCAGGCATTCATGGTATCAATGCAGGCACCCACAAATGGATGATCGACCTGCCTTAAAACCCAGAGAATTTCTTCGGAGAAACTGTCACAATGGTTTTCAAGTGCCAGCCGGATACCAGAGGATTCAGCCATTGGAGCGGCTTTTTCCAGCTGTTTTGCCGTTTTTTTAAGATAGGGCATGACTTTGGGATGGAACCGGGAACCTGCCCTTGGACGGGGTCTTGGGATTTCCATTCCCACTTTGACAATATCAGCTCCAATGGCCCGGGCGGTTTTCAGGCCGTCTTCCAAATCATGCTGGATGCCAATGCCAAAATGTCCCAGGTCAAGGGACATGTTATACTCTAAATAAAGGTTCTTCTCTTTCGCTGCTGCACCAACTTCATTGAGAAAAGAGGGGTCCAGATGTTCCAGGACGCCGTCATCTAAGTGAAAGCCTTCCAATCCAAGTTCAATCCCCAGATCAAAAAGTTGAAACGTACTCAATTGTCGTTCCCAGGGCAGCTTAAATCCAGCCCACGCCTGTCCGATCCCATGCAGGTATAAACTGTATGTATGCAGTCCCAGCAGCATTTGATCCCCTTTTGTTTTTTTTACCCAGGTCACTTGAGTATGTTCAAACCTTAAGTGACCCAGGTCACTTGCGTATCTTCTAACCTTAAGTGACCCAGTTGCTGTTTTGTTCTAAATTTAGCTTTCGATGGCTCCGGAACGAACGCCCTTAAGGTAGTTCATACAGAAATTATCATGGCTTAAAAGCATGTCAGCCGTTCTGATGGTGGCCATGATTTTTTTGTCCAGAGGATCGATAATCGCAGAATCCATGCCTGCATCCATCATCAGGGAAACAAAGGTTCTATTAATGATTTTTCTCTGGGGCAGACCATAGGAGATATTGGACAGGCCGCCGGTAATATGGACATCGGAAAATTCGGCTTTAATGGCCCGGACTGCATCAAGGACCATGACGCCTTTAAGAGAGTCGGTACTGATGGGCTGGACCAGGGGGTCTACATAGATGGATGCCGTTGGAATGCCTATTTTATTGAGTTCTTCCACCAGGGTTTTGGCCCGGCCAAAGATATCATCGGAAGATGCGGGCATACCATTATCATCCATGCAAAGGGCGATAATCTTGCACTCCTTTCCATCAAGAAAGGGCATCAT
Source organism: Desulfobacula sp. (assembly GCA_021647625.1). Taxonomy (GTDB): domain Bacteria; phylum Desulfobacterota; class Desulfobacteria; order Desulfobacterales; family Desulfobacteraceae; genus Desulfobacula. The sequence continues at coordinate 7,224 of JAKIUJ010000117.1, read as the reverse complement.
GGCATCAAACCGTTCTTTTTCCAGGCTGATGGAGTTGATCATGGGAGTCGTTTCCACCATTTTAAAGGCCATTTCCAGGACAGCCGGGTCCGGACTGTCCAGGGTGAGGGGTATGGTGGCCATGGGCTGGATAGTATCAATCAGCCATTTCATATCCTCTGTTTCATGGCCGATGCGGGCACCTGCATTTACATCAATATAATTGGCCCCGGCTTGTTGCTGTTTTTTTACATCATCAATAATATAGTCGGAATTTCGCTCCGCCACAGCGGCCTGTACAAGTTTTCTGGAGGTGTTGATTCTTTCGCCTATTACTTCAAACATGTTCTTTTTTCTCCTCAAGTTTGTGGGTCAGGCATTATATAACCTTGGGGTTTAGTTGACAAAGGACTTGACAAGTTTTGAAGCAGCACCGGCATCAGCGGCAAATCCGTCTGCTCCTATTTCTTCGGCAAAGGCCTGGGTAACAGGTGCTCCACCCACAAGAATTTTAACCTGATCCCTTAACCCGCTTTCCACAATGGCATCAACTGTCTGTTTCATCATGGGCATGGTGGTTGTCAAAAGAGCAGACAGACAAACGATCTGGGCGTTTTTCTCCTTAATCTGGGCCACGAAATTTTCAGGGGCAATGTCCACCCCTATATTGTGAACTTCTAAACCCGCACTTTCCATCATCATGGCCACCAGGTTTTTGCCGATATCATGAAGATCTCCTTTGACCGTACCGATGATAACACTGGCGCCGGTGGCGGATTCATCTTCTCCTAAAAGGGGTTTAAGGATAGTAACGCAGTTTCCCATAGCCTGGGCAGCCATGAGAACTTCAGGGATGAACATGTCGCCGTTTTCCATTTTTTCACCCACAATGTCCATACCGGCAATCAAGCCGTTGTTTAGAATATCGCCGGGCGCTATATCGTCTGCCAGGGCAGCATTCACAAGCTCTGTCACTTTAGCGGCATCGCAGGATACAAGCGCATCTATCATTGAATTGAAATCAGTCATTTTTTTCTCCTTTATGGGTGTTTACGTTTTTTAACATATTCAGTCAATTGTTTTTCAATGTCCCGGTCAATGTGCGGTTTTTCATATGAGGCCAGGCGTTGGGCTACCTTGTCTTCGGCAACCTGGTCGATCCGTTTTTTTCCGTCCCTGGCCCAGGCATCCGGGTTTTTCCGGCTCATAAGCTTTGGCATGAAAAATTCGGTTCGGCACAGCTGAAAGGTTTTGGGATGGGTCAGGTACTGACCACCGATGCCAACCTCTTTGATCATGTCAATGTCGATGGATTCATCGGTGAGCGCCAGGGGACGTATCATGCTTCTTACCATTCCGCAAACTTCTTCATCTATGAGGAATTTTTCAAAACTCATGGCAATATAGGAACCCAGGATACCGCAGGAATGGAGGATGAAATTGATGCCGCTTCTGGCAGCGGTGGAAAGGGCCAGGGCAGACTCAGCACCGGCCTGGGCATCGGCGGACAAGGCATCGGTGAGACCTCCGCCGGACCGTGCAGGCAGGTTGTAGAATCTTGCCATTTGAGCCACCAGGTGAATGTTTTTTGACAGTTCAGGTGCGCCGATTGACAAGGCACCTGTTTTCATGTCCATGGCAGAGGAGGTGGACCCGTAAATCACAGGCACTCCCGGTCTGACCAGCTGGGTAAGGGTGATACCGGCCAGGATTTCTGCATTCTGAAGGGCCAGAACCCCATCCAGCGTTACAGGACCTGAACCGCCGGCCATAACAAGGGAAGCTATGACACAGGCCTGGTTGTGACGGGAAAGTTCAATCAGGGCCCCGATCATTTCATCGGAAAATTGCAGAGGAGATAGAGAGTTGATCAGGGAGACCGACACTGTCTTGTCCATGATGTTTTCTTTGCCGCCCCAGAGGATGCCGGCCATTTCAATTCCGTCTATGGCACCCTGACGGGATACCGGACTTCCCATGAAGGGCTTGTCGCATAAGAGCATATTGGACAGGTTCAGATCCAGGTGGACGGTATCATGGGGCATGTCAGCCGGTTCCACCATCATCCAGCCGTTCATGTCAATGTAAGGGGAGGTCTGGATCAGTTTGCAAAAATTGTCATAATCTTCCATGGTGGCCTGGCGTTGTTCTCCCTGGGCATCCATGATGAAGGGGGCACCATATCCCGGCAGGAAAACAAAATCATCTTCACCGATTTCTACATTGTTTGCAGGATTCCTGGCATGAACGGTGAAACGTTTGGGTGCGGTTTTTAATGCTTTTTGAATGTCTGATTCTTTAAAAAATACCGTGGTGCCTTCCACACGATGTCCATTTGATTTGAAAATTTTCAATGCCTCTTCTTCATTAAAGGCAACGCCGGTGGTTTTTAAAAGATCCATGGCTGCTGCATGAATTTTTACCATATCCTGGTTGCTCAATTCCTGCATTCTATCATACATTGTCTATCTCCTTATTGGTTCATGTCTCAAGGTGTCTGCTCATTTTTTTGGGGAGAGACCAAAATGGTTTTTTTTTGTACACAGCAGATTCCATGCCAGGTTGTAATAGTGATAGGTAATCTGGTTAAAAAATAACTAAGGGCTCACTCAAAAATTAATTACCAATTTTGTAAGTTGAGTCGCCTGGCCGGTAAGGCGTGGAAACTAAGGTATATCAAGATGTAACGTTTATGAGGGAACAGGCCCTGAGGATCGTGTGAAATGCTCGCGATGATTTCCCCATGACCTGTAATCAAATAAAGAGTATAAAGTTTTTTGTAACTATTATAAAAATTTTTTTATAAAATTTTACACCTGTCGTTTCCCAATTTCATCATAATCCCAATTTTATTAAAGATTATGCAAGTAAGTGTGACTCTCAGGAATAGTAAATCTTGTTGCGGCTCATTAACGATTAGATAAATAATTTTTCATATGATTTGGAATGCCATGAAAGGATATCTTTTTTTAATGAGAATTGGTTTGATGTTAAATGTCCTGGTGCAATATAGTGAAGGCTTTATCGATGTAGTAAAAACTTATGGCAGACGGGGAATAATTATTTTTTGGTCTTTTGAAAGAATACGGGTCACAAAGGGCGTTCTCCACCATTACCGTCAGCCAGGAATATTTTGGTTTATCCACAACTGGATCTGTGGATTTTAACTTGACACACAACTGTCAAACCATATAAATATTAGGTTAAAAAAAGCAAATTCGTATCCTTGGGACTTCCTCTAGGATGTTGTAGTTTCCGCTTTATGTAGGAATGAAATGAGGCTTTAATATGGGATCAAATAACAAAAAATACAGTTCTGAAATAGATTATGCATCTCTAAGAGATATGTATGCGTGCCCTTGCGATGAATCAAAAATGTATGATAAATTTTTAATGCCGGTTAAAGCAAAAGGAATGTGGGTTTGGTTTGACGGGGAAGAAGAACCTTATCTCGATTTGGTTCTTAATTACAGTTCTGTTAATTTTGGCCATTGTTATCCCCCAATTGTAGAGATTGCTAAAAAAGTAGTAGAAAGAGTGGATCAAATCCATTCATTTCATTCAAAAGACAAACTTGAATTAAGTGAATATCTATCAAAAAAAGTAAGCACGGAAAAAAATTATAAAGTTTATTTTAATATAGGTGGATCAGCGGCCGTGTCCGATGCTATTCGGTTGTGCCGTTATTCTACCGGAAAAAGATATATGATCTCTTTTGATGGCTCGTTTCATGGAGTGAGCCACACAGCGGCTTCAGTTGTGGATGACAGGTTAGTTGCAAAAGAGCAATTTGGAATTCCCGTATCGGAATATACATTTTCGGTCCCTTTTCCGAGCACAACAAATGATGTATCAGTCAGTTATTGTTTAGAAAAAATCAAAAAACTGATCGAAAAGAATGATGTTGCCGGAATTATTGTCGAACCGATACAAGGCGCTGGAGGATTTATCTTTCCGAAAGATTCTTTTCTGGAAGAATTAAGCGAACTCTGTAAGCGAAATGAAGTTAAATTAATCATAGATGAAATACAGGTAGGTTTCGGAAGGGCAGGCGACTTTTTTGTTTATCAACAATACGGGGTGATAAATCCGGATATTGTCCTTCTATCAAAGTCAATAGCTGGGGGATATTTTCCAGTCAGTGCCGTCATAGCACGGTCCACCCTTTTTGATAATGTACCCCTTAGAGGTACGGCATTTCAGACTACTTTTAACAACAGCTCTTTCGGTTTGGGAATAGCTAATCAATTAATGAAACTTATTGAGAGAGAGAATATATTTGATAAGGTACCGGAAAAAGGTGACACTCTTCTTAAAAAATTAAATTTTTTGGATAAAAGTCCTTATGTTGCTGATTTAAGGGGAATGGGATTAGCGATTGCCTTTGATATTATAGATCCTGTTTCTAAGATGCCATCGGATAAATTAACCAAAATATTTATATCTCAATGTTTAAAAGAGCATGTAATAACTTATGCCTGTGGTGTTAATTTTAACAGTATAAAAATTATTCCTTCATTAGTAGTTACAAATGAAGAGATAGATATAATTTCGGAGAAATTGGATAATTGCCTGCAACGATTTCATAACCATGTGAAATAATATTATGGATAGTGTGAAATTATTATATGTAGGAGTATCTCAAGAAAATTTGAAAAGATTTTTCCCGTTATATATTCGAGGTGAATTTTTAAAGGACATTTACACTGAAGATGAATTGGTAGAGACTGTAATCCGTCAAAATATAAACGTATTGATGGTTGACGTGTTTGCTGGAAAGTTCACTTTATCATTATTGGAAAAATTGAAAAACCATATCAAACTTATTAATTGTTTATATCAATCTATTGATTCGTTAGTCGACCTGAAAGATGCAGAAGCTTGTGGGATTAAAGTCAGGAAGCTGCCGGACAACATTTACTGTGATGAAGTGGCTGAGTTTGCAATCACTCAGCTCTTATGCGCCTGCAAAAATACGATACTGTTTAACAACTCTATGAAAGACAAAAATTGGGATCAGGCTGTAAATACAAATCTATCTATACGAGGTAAGACGATAGGTGTGGTAGGTTTTGGAAACATCGGCAGACATGTTGTTAAGTTGTGTGAAAATTGGGGAATGAATATTTTAGTGACACGGAAGCACCTGAATGTTAATCAGAATATTCCCAATGTGACTTTTGTCGATTTTGATCATATAACCCAACAGAGTGATTTTATTATTTTTGCTGTTCCTCTCAATAATGCAACTTTTCAAATGCTTAATATGAAGCACATTAACAAAATGGAGAAAAAGCCAATTATTGTAAATGTCTCACGAGGAAACATTGTCGATGAGGATGCTATTGATAATGCTTTGAGATCCGGGAAAATTTATCGATACTGCACCGATGTTTTTTCACAAGAACCTGTTAATAGTGATCATTCCTTTTTAAGCAGCGACAAAACAATTTTATCACCTCACGTAGCCTGGGCGACTGAGGACACTTTAAAGAAGACCTATGACGTGTGGTTTGATCAGACGTACGTTTAGGTAAAATAATTCAATATTTAGAATAATATAAGACTCAGAGGTCAATATGGAAGAAAAAAGTTTAAGCTGGTGGGGCGATGTTACGACTCTTAATAAAGATGAAGTAATAAAAAAAAATAAGGAAATCATTGGTGAAAGAATAGAATTATTTAAAACCGTTAAAGAAATTTTAGATAATTCCGGTATCAAATTTTTTATAGAAGGCGGGACTTTATTAGGCGCGTATAGAAACGGCCAATTCATCTATCATGATAATGATATAGATACAGGTTGTATAAGCCAGGAGTATGTAAAAGTAAAAGGCGCCCTGGATAAACACCTGCCTGATAAATACGCATATGATCAAAGAACCGCAATTGGAGATGTTTCCACCAATGCATTTGGAATTTTTCCAAAGGATGGAGAAAAAATTGTTGACGCGTACGGTAATGAATGGCCTTTGAACATGCTTGACATTTATCATTACATTCATGGGGAAGAAGAAAAATCCTACAGGCTTGATCACGACAGGGCCGGGCGCGATGCAAAAGGGAATCCCAAATGGATTCCTGAAAACATAATCTTTCCTTTAAGCACTATTATGTTTGAAGGGATGGAAGTTCCTTGCCCCAACAAACCCAAAGAATTCGCGGAACTTGAACAAGGTTATCTAGGCGAAGATTTTGAGTTTGATCAGGAAACTCAGTTGTTTATTAAAAGACGTTCAGAGTGACCCGTAAAATGGTTTATGGAAAAGTTACATGCATTAGCCCTGGCACAGGGCCAGGGTAAACGCATTTAAACTTGGCATGAATTTTAATTCTTTGTTTTACAGGTACTTATGCAAAACGAGATTTTCATTTGCGTTTACCTTCAGACCGTAACTACCTGAAATCATTAATATGGAAAAGTTACATGCATTAGCCCTGGCACAGGGCCTATCTCAATCGTGTGTTTATAAACAGATTAGGACAATGGATAATATACCATCAATGGGTAAAAGTGACATGATGCACCGTGTACGGACTCGTACGCACGGTTCTATGGACCTCCTCCGACCCGATTGTCTGTCAAAAAGCTGCAACGCAGTAGATCGGATTTTTGCGACGGTATCAAATTTACCGTGGTGAAAAATGCCGTGATTTGTTAAAACTCTTAGTATCATGAGATTGCGATTAAAAGATATCATCGACCTTGAGTATCTGGCCAGGCTGGATGATGACCTTGATACTGTGGAAGAGAACCATGCCTGCCGGATCAGGGACCGTGATATTTACAGCCGGGTAAATGGCAAAGCGCTCAACAGGAAAACACTTCTTTTAAGCTGGTTGGCACACCGAAAAATCCAATACCTGGGCGGCAGACAAAAAAAAGGATTTTCAGCCTTGCCGGGAACATTTTTTTCAAAACTTTACAGCGCCATGATTTACATTATGGCGGGAATTGGTTTTTTTTCAGGCCTGTCTCTTGTCACCTCTTTTCTTGCATATCATGGGAACCAACCGGTGAACGTCACCTTGTTTATCTCAGTATTTATTTTACTGCCTCCAGTGCTGATTTTTTTGTCACTGCTCCTTGTCGTCCGAAAAATCTTTGCAGGATCGGGCGTAACAGGTACGTCTCCTTTTTCAGGCGTGCATTCATTTTTAACAACGCTGATGTTCAAGGGATTACCGAAGTTTTTGCAAAAATTTGACTGGGGGGTGTTTAAAAAAAGCCTTGAGACCATAGAA
>JAKIUJ010000116.1 GCA_021647625.1 Desulfobacula sp. | reverse complement strand
CTGACATTATCTGTTTTGTTTTTCATTTATAATTATCGTTTTTGAGTAAACGCTCTTTCTCACGGTAGGTAAACATCTGGCGAAAAACTTGCGTAATTTTCAGGTAGAGAAGCGTAGGAATCTACAGCCGGTCAAATAAGTGCTGATCAATGTAAGACTTTGCAGATCAAGCCAGGTGTCTGCATTTTCATGAAACAAAAAAACAGCTGTGGCCGGCAGGGCATCTTCTGCATCATTAAAATGAAAGATCACAGGTACTCTGTGCAAGGCCCTGAAACGAAAGCTTAAATCATAACCTGCTGTCTGAATAAGGGTGCCGCCAAGTTTTTTGCATAGCAAAGTCAACTTTCCAAGATGCCCGGAATAGGTGGTTTCAATAATTTTGCTTGTATTGGCGGCAAAATGAGAAAAAAGTGGGCCGGCACCATTGAATTCACGAAAACTGACAAGCCTGTTTGAACTTTCAGTCATGGTATCAGGGCAATGCAATATATAATTGCTTAATACAGTCTTTATCGCATCGGTAACATCCAAATTGTTTATATCTTCAAATTTGGATGATGAATACATGATCCTGCGGTTAAAAAAATCAAAAAGAACATCACCATCACGTTGCTGCAGGCCAAGCAGTTGAACTTTATCATTCATATCAATATGGGCAAGTTCCTTAAAATTAGCTGCAAGTTTTTTGCTATATATTTTGGAATCACTCTTTGAATCAATCATTGAATCAATCATTGATAATTACCTTAACCCTTTAATTGTTCCATCAATTGGTCATATTCATCTTCAAGATCCAGAAGATCCATCATAACGGGAGGTTTAGCAGAATGGGCAGGTAGACGGTCTTTGGTTTCTTTAATGAGAGTTTCTAATTCTTTGAGTCTATTTTTAATTTTCCGTATATCTTCCGGCATATGCATGGCCTCCTGTAAAAAATAATTTCCTTTTTAATACTATACTTCATTGCAGATAAATAAATACCGTCTTCTTATTAATTTACTAATTATCAGAAAAAAAGAAAAAACAAATTGATACATATCAAGAATTTTATTTTACAAGATTTATTCTTTGGACACTGGCATATCCGTTAATGATAGTGTAATCTTGTCTGATTAAAATGACTCAGTATATTATAAAAAAAAGGAAATCGACTGATATGCAAACCTATTATAATCCGGAAGATCTTGGAAAATTTGAAGACATTGCTAAAGATGCCCCTGATATGGCTAAAAAATTTTTTGAGTATTATAGTACGGTTTTCAATGAAGGGGAATTATCTGAAAGAGAGAAATCTTTGATCGCTCTTGCCGTGGCACACACAATCCAGTGTCCTTACTGCATTGATGCTTATACCAGAGCCTGCCTGGAAAAAGGTTCCAACCTGCCCGAGATGACCGAGGCCCTGCATGTCGCCACTGCCATCCGGGGTGGGGCTGCACTGGTCCACGGTGTTCAGATGAGAAATATTGCTGAAAAACTATCCATGTAAGCGACCCAATGCCATGACCTCGACCATACCTCCCTTCTCGCAAATGCTTGAAGATGAAAAAATCAATCTTAAACGGCTGCCTGCACAAACTTTGCAGATTAATACAGGATTGCTTTGTAATCAATATTGCAAACATTGCCACCTGGATGCCGGTCCTGATAAAAAAGAGATCATGGACAAAGAGACTATAAATCAGGTGATTGATCTGCAAAAACGGTGTGCCTATCCCATTGTTGATATTACAGGCGGTGCACCTGAATTAAATCCGCATATTGTCTATCTGATTGATGAAATTTCAAATCTGACTGAAACCGTGATGCTGCGGTCCAATTTAAGTGCCCTGTATGATCGTAAGGACGACGATCTTTTAGCCACTCTAAAAGAAAAAAAAATCACCATTGTCTCTTCATTTCCTGCGTTAAATGCATCTCAAACCGATTCTCAGAGGGGTAAGGGGATTTTTGAAAAAAGCATAGACGTATTACGCCTGTTGAACCAACTTGGGTTTGGACAACAAGACAGCGGGTTAGCACTCAACCTTGTTGCCAATCCAGCAGGTGCCTTTCTGCCCTCTTCCCAGGAGGCCACTGAAAAACGGTACAGGAAAGTATTAAAAGAGAAATGGGGCATTATTTTTAACCATGCATATACATTCGCAAATATGCCCCTTGGCCGGTTCAAAGGCTGGCTTGTGCGATCCGGCAATTATGATCAATACCTGAACCAGTTACACAAAAACTTCAATGCCTGCACCATTGACGGCCTGATGTGCAGAAGTTTAGTTTCTGTTTCCTGGGATGGTTTTTTATACGATTGCGATTTCAACCTTGCAGCAAGCCTGCCCAAAGGGAATGACAAAACACACATTTCGCAAGTTAAATCGTGTTTATTTGACAAAGACGAAATCGCCGTTGCCGATCATTGTTATGCCTGCACTGCAGGCAGTGGTTTTACCTGAGGGGGTTCCATAACCTCTTGAGATCAGGAGAAAATCCTATAATCTTAGTCATCTTTATATATTTATTGACAACGCTTTAATTTGTATATAGAAGATCTTAAACGGCAAATCTGCATAAAAACTAAAATTGAAGGAAAAAAAATGAACTTTATGAAAAACAATTCCGTATTGATATATACTCTGGTATTTACATTAATTTTGAGCACACTCACTATGGCTTTTGCAGAAAGTAGTCCAGCCCAATCTTCGAGTGGTTTTATCATGGTTCTTATCATCGGAATGATTTTAGGAACAGGTATATCATTTTTCATTAACAGGTCAAAAAATAAAAACGTATCCCTTTTGACGGATCATGTTTCCTTGTTATCTTCAGGCAAAAAAAAACTGACAGAACCATCCGGGCTTTCCAGTGGCAAGGACACAGGTGTCCTGGCCCAACAGATAGACCTTTTTTCTCAAACCATGAGCCTCAAAATGAAAACAGTTGAAGGGCATGCCAGCACGATACTCTGCTCCTCAATGAAGATGCAGGCGCTATCTGAACAAGTGCTTGACAAATGCCATACAACCAAAGATAACACCAAGAATTTGTCCAGCGAGAGCAGTCAAGTCAGCGAAAATATGACCTCGGTTTCAGCTGCTGTGGACCAGGCAAACTCAAATATCGATCTTGTAGCAGCAGCCTCGGAAGAGATGCATTCGACCATTTCCGAAATTGCACAGAACATGGAAGATGCCCGCAGTATTACCCGGGATGCCGTCACTATATCCAGCACAGTCACCAAGAGTATGGAGGATTTAGGAGACGCTGCCAAACAGATCACCCATATTACCGATACCATATCTGAAATATCCGACCAGACAAATCTTCTGGCATTGAATGCAACCATTGAGTCTGCACGAGCCGGAGAAGCCGGCAAAGGATTTGCCGTTGTTGCCAACGAGATTAAAAGTCTTGCAGAACAGACCAGTGGTGCCACACTTAAAATAAAAGAAATGGTGACCGGCATCTCATCTTTGACAACCGACTCAAGTAAGCATATTAATAATATTACAAAAATTATTGACAAAATGGACCAGACTGTTAATTCCATAGCAACCGCATTGGAACAGCAATCTGCCGCCACCCAGGAAATTTCAGAAAATGCACACCAGGCCTCACAGGGGATTGGTGATATCAATACAAGCATAATGGAGACCTCAAACGAAGTCGGGGAAATGACAGGCCATATTCAAGGAATTTGCGATGATGCAGATGGCATCAGCCTTAGCAGTTTTGAATCAAGAATCAATGCAGATGAAACCAAAACCATCTCCGATATTCTCTTAGCCTCAGCCAAAGAGATGCAAACCGAAGAACCCAAATTCGATATCGGTAATGTAAAACTGGCGCATATGGGCTGGAGAACCACACTTGAAGCTGTCCTTGCCAATCATAAACAAATGGAACCCAGCGAAGTTGTGGCCCACACGGATTGTGCCTTCGGGAAATGGTATTTTAATGAAGGCACAATTTTTTCTTCCTATGATCTATATGAAGAAATAGGTGTACATCATGAAAAGGTGCACAACCAGGCCATGGCCGTTATAGCCGAACATAATGCCGGCGACAACACCGGTGCCAAGCGGGAAATGGATGAATTTTTAGATGCCAAGGATAAGATGTTTGATGCCCTTGACAGGCTTTATTTAATTTAGCCCCCCCCTAAATCAAGGAATGAATTATAATGTTGCCCATTCATATTATCGGCCATGCAGGTTGCGGAAAAACACGCCTTATTGTTGATCTGGTGACTGATTTGACCAAAAGAAACATCAGCATTGGAACAATGAAACACAGCGCCCATGTCCATGAATTGGACAAGCCTGGAAAAGATTCTTTTTTGCACAGACAAGCCGGAGCCGCAAAGGTCGCTATGGTCACAGAAGAGATGAGCGCCATCTATCTGCCGAAAACTGAATCCAACGGCCCATTGCATCTTATTGAAACTTATTTTACAGATGTTGACATCGTGTTAATTGAAGGATGGATCAGCGGGCCTTTTCAAAAAATCGAAGTCTGGAGAAAATCCCAGGGCCGGCCCCCGCTTTTTCCTGCAATAAACCATGTTAAGGCGCTTGTTACAGATGATAGCATTGAACAACACAAACTACCGATTTTATCCAGACAAAATGTCATACAAATTACCGATTTCATATTAAAACAATTTTAGGCAATGAAATAAAAAGACTTGTTGAACAAAAAACAATCCTGGGATAACGTATCAAGAGATCAATCTTCGGTCAGGCAGTGATTAGAAAACCTAATCCGCTGCATTCAAGCGTCGCAGGATATCTTGATAATGGGGACGATTCGTATCCTGGAAGAAAATACCAATTCCAAAGGGTTCATTTTCAGCTGCCCGCATGGCCGTTTCCATATTTTTTTCCTTTACACTAAGATTTAAATCGTACACATTCTCCTTTAAATTTTTCCAGGTCCGATACTCCTTATCAAAGGTGACACAAGGTGTTAGAATCTGTATAAAACTGAACCCCTTATGCAGGGTTCCCGCCTTGATAATCTCTTTTAACCCTTGCGGATCTCCGGCATATCCCCGTGCCACAAAAGAAGCATCATATGACAATGCCAGCTTGATAGGATTTAATGGCTTATCCGGATTACCTGCAGGATGGGAATTGGTTTTTTGTTCATGGGGAGTGGTTGAAGAAGATTGGCCCTTGGTCAACCCATAAATGGAATTATCAAATAATAAAAAAGTTATATTGATATTCTTTCTTGCCACATGGGGAAGGTGCCCGCCACCAATCCCTAAAGCATCGCCATCACCTGCAACAGCAAAAACGTTTAAGTCCTCTCTGGCAAGTTTAAGGCCCGATGCCACAGGAATAGACCGGCCATGCAAGGTGTGAAACCCGTAAGAATTGATAAAGATCGGGGTTCTTCCGGAACAGCCTATACCACTGACGGCAACAATATCCTCATGTTTGAGTTCCAGTTCCCGACATGCTTTATAAAACGCATCCACAATACCGAAATACCCGCAACCCGGACACCAGGTCGGCAGGTCACCGGATCGGTATTGCAAAAAATCGATTTCTTTTACTGTGGCTAATTTATCGTCCAAATATTCCGATCCGATCTGTTCCATTACATTTCCCTCATCTTTTGAAGAATATCTTCAGCAGCCATGGGCCGCCCTGTGATAAAATTTAGTCGCTCCACAGGCCGTTTGATTATGCCCGCAGCAAAACCGGCAAACTGCCCTGAAAAATTGAGTTCCGGTATTAAAATTTGTTTGCATCTATCGGTAAAGGCTATCAGCTCATCTTCGGGAAATGGAGAAACCATCATGGAAGAAAACGATGCAGCATTCATCCCTTCTTTTCTGGCGATCATCACGGCTTCATGTGCCGCACCAGCACTGGACCCCCAGGAAACAACACCAATATCAACTGACTCTGAATCCATGGCTGATATTTCAAGTTTCGGGGCCTCGCACAATATCGATTCAAATTTGCGATATCGTTTTTTAGTCATTTTCAAATGATTGGCATCTGTATAATCCGGCCTGCCGTATTCGCTATGCTCTAAGCCGGTTGAAAAAAACATACCACCCGGAGTCCCTGGAATGGCCCGGGGAGAAATACCATTTTTTGTATCCTTATACCGTTTATAATCTTTTAATTGCTCTTTATTCGGCGCTATATTGGCATATATCTGTTCTTGCGACGGTTTATCCGGCACATCAATATTTTTGATACTGTTAGACAAGAAAAAATCCAAAAGCAATACCACCAGAGTCTGATATTTTTCAGCGATATAAAGGGCCGTCACCATGGCCTGGTAACAAGAACTTGTATCTGTTGGTGCCAGCACAACCCTTGGGCAGTCACCTGTCCCGGAAAATAGAGCAGCATTGAAGTCACTTTGTTCCGTCTTGGTGGGTATGCCGGTTGAAGGCCCGCCTCTTTGGGAATTGATAATGACCGCCGGGACCTCAGCCATCATCGAGAGCCCTGTAAATTCGGTCATTAGAGCAAATCCGGGGCCCGATGTCGCTGTCATGGCACGTTTACCACCAAAGCCTGCACCAATCACAGCACCAATGGCTGCGATTTCATCTTCGGTCTGCAATAAGGTACCGCCATGCTTTGGCAACTCTTTGCTTAAAATTTCCATGATCTTTGTGGCAGGCGTGATGGGGTATCCCGCATAAAAGCTCAACTTTGCATCCAGTGCTGCCCGTGCCACCAGCTGATTACCGTTAGTGATCAGTTTTTCGCCCTGAACCTGCGGGCTTACACTGTCAAATGAGATCAAATCTGTCTTATTTACATTGGTCTTTGTCCATTCATATCCTTGTAAAAAAGAGTTTACATTGGAATCAACAACGATCTGTTTCTTTTTAGCGTACCGGTTTCGAATAGACCCGGTAAATGCATCTTTATCCACATGAAATAGAGCAGCCAAAGCGCCCAATGCAACCATGTTCATACCCCGTGCATTACCTGCGGCCTTATTGGCCAGCATATTCAAAGGGATTCCATAGGAAATCATACCCGGTGTTGCCCAACCGACCACACTTTGGTCCTCTTTGTGGGCTTTGGGCGGCTGGTTGTCATAAATCAGTATACCATCCGATTTTAATACTGATAGCTGGGAGATGGAATGCCTGTCATTTAAAGAGATGAGAACATCTGCATATTTACCCGGAGAATAGATCGGATTTGTGCTGATCCGGGTATGGGCCACGCATTTTCCAAACCCCCGAATTTCTGCCGGATAGGAATCAAAAGACATAATCTCAAAGCCCTGCCCACTCATGAATCGGCTCAAAATTTCTCCGGCTGAAATCGTTCCTTCCCCAGCACTCCCGCATATCTCAACAACTAAATTAATATCTTTCATAAAAATTTACATCCTTAGAGAATCATCATTAATATCATCCCACCAGGTGGTCTTAATTCTCACCCCTTCCAGGTCAAAATATTTCCGGCCCACAGATTCGACCACTTTTTTTTCTCCTAAAAGATTGAGTGCACAAACTTCCCCCTGAACCATCGCATTGGGCCAGCCAATAGAAACACAATAGCTTTTGATGGAAGGATTATATACCTGTGCACATGATCCGCAGGCATAAATATTGTCGATATTGGTCTTTAAATATTCATCCACCAAAATACCGTGATCGGTATCCAAACCACACCCGACTGCAAAATCAATATTGGGCGCCATCCCGTTAAAAGAAAAAATCAAATCTGTTGTTTTTACAACTCCTTTTTGAGTAAAGACCCGAAAGCCGCTCTCATTTTTCTCTATTTTCTTAATATCATCCTTAACGATGATGTCTGATGTTAATCCAGAAAGGCTTTTGATAATTTTTTCAAGCATGTCATCGGTAAGGTTATATGGCCAGAATGCATTGGGATATATCAGAACACTTGTTTTTTTCCCCATGGCATTGAGCATGCGCAGAAACTTGAACCCCACAAGATCACCGCCAAAAATAAAAAATTCCTCTGCTTTATCAATCCGATCTTTGATATCCATGACATCCGAATAAGAGGCAATAAAGCTTAAATGTTCGGCATACGGTATCATGGATGGCAACACCCGCGCCTGGCCGCCCGAGGCAATGATCAGGCCGGTATATTGAATTTTTTCCATATGATTCAAAAATACAGCGTTGAAATCAGGATCAATACGTTCAATGGTCTGACCCAGCCGGATTCGTATATTTTTATAATAACCATTTGTATAATCATCAGGACCATTGACCATCAGCTCCCGGGCACTGATCTTTCCCTGAATAAATCCTGTCAGCTTTGGTTTATAATAATAGGGCGTGCATTCATCGGAAATAATGGTTATTTTGGCATCTTTATCTTTATTGCGTAAAACAGAGGCGGCATGATTCCCTGCCGGCCCGTTTCCTATGATGACGTAATGGTCGTTGGATGGCATCTTTTCTCCAGTCATTTAAGTATCAATTTCGATCAGTTCTGTTTTGGTAACACTAATACAGTCCATGGGACAAACCGCCAGACAATTTCCACACCTAATACAGTTGGCATTGTCAATGGCGATGGAGACCACATTATTCCATTGATTGGTTTCCACATAAGGGCCAAAGGTTCCATCGGTAGCCACGGGAACATCTTTAATCATTTTTATGCAATCTTTTGGTGCCACATCAATGCAGGCCGAACAATAGATACAAGCCAGAGGATCTATCTCGTATTTTAAATTACAAAGATAACACCTCTTGGCTTCTTCATGGGCCTGATCATCCTTATAGCCTGTTTCCACTTCAGTGTCGGCATCGGTTAAACGGGCATCCATTTCAACGGTATTCATTACGATTTTCCCTATAAAATCAAACGCCCTGGGCCGATCTGTTGTTTTGTGATTTTCAAGACGAACCACGGTCTGTTTTCTTATCTCGCCTGTCATATACTCATCTATTGCACGGGCACATTTTTTGCCACCGGCCACAGCAGAAATCACATCTGATGATCCCGTTACAAAATCTCCGGCAAGAAAAACACCGTCAATACCGCTTTTATGTTCATTTTTATCAATACTGCCCAATTCGTTTGAAATCACCTGTGAATCCGGTGTCTGGCCCAGGGCTGCAATCACTGAATTGGCCTTGATCACAAACTGAGAATTCTCAATGGGAACCGATTTCCGGTAAGGGGGTCTCTGTGTTTTTTCAAGACGAGTTCGAATAAATTCAATACCAGTCACTATTCCGTTCTCACCCATAATTTTTGACGGTTGAATCAGGCTATAGGTTTTTATACCTTCAAACTGTGCTTCATGCTTTTCAGTCTCATCTATACGCATATATTCAATAGTTTTTCGAATATTGATGCTGACATCTGCTGCGCCCAGCCGGATAGCAGATCTGGCACAGTCAACAGCCGTAAACCCGGCACCAATCACGACCACCTTTTTCCCCACAAAGGGTTTTCCCCCCTGGTTGACAGAGCGCATAAATTCAAGGCCATTATGAAGATTCACAAGATCCTCTCCCGGCACACCAAGCATTCTTGGACTAACACAGCCTGTGGCAATCACCACAGCGTCATGATCATTTTTAAGCTCATCCAGGGTGATATCTCTTCCGATCATTTGACCGGTTTTCATCTCTATACCCAGTCGCACTATATTTTTTATTTCCAATAAAAGCAGGTCCCTTGGAAGACGAAATTCCGGAATACCATACATCATCATCCCGCCGGGTTTGTCTTCTGCTTCATATATGGTGACTTTATGCCCGAGAATCGCAAGATCGTGGGCTGTAGCAAGACCTGCCGGACCAGACCCGATCACAGCAACATGCTTGTTCGTTGGTGAATACAATCCTTCAATAATTTTATGCGAGGCGGGTTTTAAATCGGCACAGGAGCGCTTTAAATGGCAAATACCCACACTCACACCGTTTTCCGGCTCCCCGTGACGACACGCAGATTCACAGGGCCTGGAACAAATTCGCCCCAAAACACCGGGCAGCACATTTGCAACCCGATTCAATTCATAGGCCCTACCATATCGCTTTTCATAAACACATCGGATATAGCCTGGAATATTGGTTTTTGCCGGGCAGGCATCCTGGCAGGGGATGCTCCTTGCCACTTGGCCAAAATCCCTGTTATCCGTGGAATAAGCAATCTGTTTTACAGACTGAGTGGCATAAATCTTGTTTTTATCCCGGAAGCGTTTTTCTTCTTTGGAATAGAGATCATTTTTTTTCAATGTTACCCTCACCAATCTTAGGTTAAAGGAAAAATGCCGAACTGCTGGAATATTGGAAATCAAGGATTAGTTTACCGTTTTCTCAAGGATCTGTCAAAATAATAAACACGGTTTTTTCTTAAACGATACCAGCACTCAAGTTTACTGCCCCTGCCTTAAAAAGAACACTTAATGCCGATAAGGCCATGATATGCTGGACACCCCATAAAAAAACGCTTTCTTAACCCAAGTTCGTCATTTTTTTGTTCCACGAGACCAAAATTCACAAAAAATTAGCCATAAGTTACTGTAATTATTAGAATCGAGCTGTGAAATTCTCAATGTAGTGACCCATAAATCAATTTTATTGTTGACTCTTTGTTTTTTTAGCTGATATCTATATTTTTTTATGTATATTAAAAAGGTAAAAAAATCGAACAGGAACTCCATCAAGGTTTACGAATATATCCACCTTGTCGAAAACATACGCACAAGAAATCCTGAAACCGGAGTGTACTCCTGTACATGAGGATTTCAGAAGTTTGGAGTAACGCAGCAGGTGGCGCTGCCGACGGGTGAGTTTTCGTTCAAACACTAACTAACTGAATGGCAACATAGTATATCAAGGGAATGAAAATAGCCGGAAGCATATTACCGACTTTGATTTTTTTATCCCTGATCATGTTCAAGCCCAGGGCCACAATCAACAAACCGCCGGTGGCAGACATCTGGCTGATAACCGCCGGAACCAGCAAGGGTTTGAGAAGACCTGCCAAAAGGGTGATTGCCCCCTGATAAATAAACACAGGCACAGCGGCAAACATAACCCCTATACCCAGTGATGAGCTTAAAATAATTCCCACAATGCCATCCAGGGTTGCCTTGGCGAACAAAGTGGCATGATTCCCGGCCAGCCCGCTCTCAAGGGCACCGACAATGGCCATGGACCCCACGCAATACATTAATGATGCCGTTACAAATCCCGCAGAAAAAGTACTGGAACCTTTGGCGAATTTTTTCTCAAGAAATTGCCCCAGTTTTTCCAGATAATCTTCAATACCGATCATCTCTCCCAGCAAAGATCCCACAGCCAGACTGATAATAATGATTAATAAATCATTAGATCCCAAAGCACCTTTCATGCCGATCAGGATAACAGCAAGTCCTATGGACTGCATCACCGTTCGGTTATACTTCTCGGGAATTCCGTTTCTAAACAAAAGGCCGACAGATGCGCCTGCTATGATAGCAAGTGCATTAACAATTGTACCCAGCACAGGTTTTTTCCTCTATAAAAAAGTGTCTTTAATATAATCCACACCGTTTTTGAACAATTTGATACCAATTGTCATCTCGGAATCAGGGTCTTTGCCTGCTCTTTTTTGCAATTGATAATTCCGGGTCCAGTCCGGATGATTGGTAAAATGATTATAGGCTTCCGGATGGGGCATTAAGCCAAAAATTCTTCCCGTGCCATCACAAATCCCTGCAATATCCGCCATGGATCCATTCGGATTCAAGGGGAATTCACCATTGGCCGGATTTCCCTTTTCGTCAGCATACTGCAACACGACCTGATTTTTAGCAATAAGGGCATCCACAACCGATTGATCTGCAATAAATTTACCTTCCCCATGCCGAATGGGGTAGTCAGCTATGTCAATATTTTTTGTAAAAACGCATGGACTTTTTTGATTGGCTGTCAGATGTACCCATTGATCTCGAAAATTACCACAATCATTAAAGGTTACTGACACATTTCTTTTGGTGTAATCCTGATCCAGCCCGGGCAGGAGTCCCAAATTAACCAGGGCCTGGAAACCGTTGCAAATACCGATCATCAACTTGCCTTCTTTAACAAAGGCCAAAAGGTCATCACCGATATGATTTTTCATTTTCAAGGCTTGAATAACACCGCCGCCGTGGTCATCTCCCCAGGAAAAACCACCCCCCAGGGCCAGGATATGAAAATCCGCCAATTTTACTTTACCGGAAATTACGGCGTTTATATGAACCCTGTGGGCCATGGCACCTGCAAGTTCAAACACATGGGCTGTCTCATTGTCACAATTTAACCCAAACCCGGTTAGTATAAGTGCATTAACCTTTTTCATATCATCTCTCCAAAGGGTTTGTTAAATGCTGTTTCAAGTTCCTGCATGGGCAGATCAATCAATGATTCATTTTTCAATCCAACCACTTTTAAGTGATTATGATCGTCTGTCACTGTCCCAATGCAAGCCACGGCCATACCCTTGAATAATTTTTCAAATATTTGTTTATTTCCAGGTGCAATGGTCACGATAAAACGACCGGCAGACTCTGAAAACAATGCTGTTTCATTTAATAGCGGTCCACGATTTTCATCCATGGGGAGTTTTGACAAATCAAGATCAAGCCCCAATCCACCGGCCATCACAAGCAAAGACATGTGAACACCAAGTCCGCCTCTTGCAACGGCATGGCAGGATGCAACCAGTTCATTTTCAATGGCGGACTGCATGGTTTTATATACGACCTTGAACCGGTCTAAATTCACATGGGGAATATTTAAACCAACCTTATCAAAGCTTTCGTACTATTCCGATGCACCCAATTCATTTGCCGTTGCGCCCACAACATAAACCAGATCGCCGGTAACTTTTGGGTCAAGGGTCACCCAT
>JAKIUJ010000324.1 GCA_021647625.1 Desulfobacula sp. | reverse complement strand
CTCAAAGATTAATTACCATTTTTGCAAGTTGAGTCGCCTATCCGGGTAGGCGTGAAAACTAAGGCATATCGGGCATATACCGAGTTTACACAACGCAGTCGGATAGGATGAATCGGCTTCCAAAATGTAAAGTTATTTTTGAGTGGGCCCTAAGGAACGTACATTAAATAACTTACCCATAATTATTGCTTTTTTCGCCGTCTTCTGCGTTTCTTATTGGGAACATAGCTCGCCATTGTCTATGATTTTTCTTCCGGATCTTAATTCTGGTCTGATTTGACCTGATCGGATTCTTTTTTGGTATCCGTTTCTTCATCCTCTCCAGAGACGGGTTCATCAACCATGGTATGTTCAATGATAAATTCTTCAACTTTATCGATGCTATCGGCAACAATGACATGTTCAATCTCGATATCCTTGACCATCCCTTCAATATATGGATTGATGACATCCACAAGTTTCTTGCCCTGTTTTTTGAGATCATCAAAATCCTTTACATCATTTTGAACAAGGGAGCTTAAAAAAATAATGGCTGCGTCATAGGCCCGGGGATGAATGGGTGGCGGGAGCTGTTCCGGCATTAATTCTTTGAGTATCAAATTCAAATTCAAACAAAGATATCGATCTTTATCATTTGATCTGTTTTTATTCAGGTTAACAACGACGGGCCCCATGGGAAGAACGACCTGAAGCTCTTCTTCTGCTGCAGCAGCTTTCTTGGCTGCGGTTTGCTTCCATATACCAACCCAACCGTTTTCGTCTTGCAATTGCATTTCAGTTTCAGTTAACGAGATGATATCAAAAAACAAGGTTGCATTCGGCTCCCATATATTTTGGATATCCGATTCAGCCACTGTGAAGATCATCTGACCTTTATCTATATACCACGACCCCTTTGCATTGCCTTTTGATTCAACGATTTTTGAAGTTGCATCTGCAATCCTGACAGAAGAGTTCCATCCGCCTTTGGGATTGGTTATTAAAAGAATATATGCTCTATTGCGAAGCTGACTCCAGTTCCCAATTGCAATTTCGCTTTGGGTTTGTTCCTCTGTTCCGCATCCGGTCAGCAAAACAGCGAAAATAATCCCAATGGCACCCAGTGTTAGGTATGCAGTATTTTTTTTCATTACCCACCTGATTTTAAGCGTTTTTTTAAATTTAGATTACGCTACCATGATGATGAATCCTAGTCAATATTAGCCCACCTATAATAAGTCTTTTATTCGGGACAAATCCTGTTAAACTTTAATTTGAGATGCAATGAATCACTCAAGAACTGAATGATTTTTAAATTTAGAAAAAAGCAAAGGAAGGTCTTTACATAATTTAAAAAACCTTCCCCACTTTAAAAATAAGAATTGGCAAAAACAAGAATTGCCTTAATCGCCACAGGAGCCGCCGTCGGAACCGCAGCCGGAGCATCCGTCCCCACCCATATCAATATTTGAGTCAAGGTGGAATCCCATTCCAGTGAAATCGACCTTAATCGTCTCTGCTTTTTCCATGAATTCTTTGTCTACTACAAATTTAAGACCTTTAACATCGAATGCATCATCTGTATCTTTAGGCTCATCCAGAGCCATGGCAAGTGAAGGTCCACCTCAGCCGCCTGAGTTAAGAAAAATTCTTATGGGAGTAGGTTCCTTTCCCTGGAAATAATCTTCGATCTGCGATTTTGCAGGATCTGTCAGTTCAATCATTGTAAAACTCTCCTTATTCGTTTATTAAAATATCAGGTTACTTTTCCTGAGTACTCTAAATCTAAACACCGCTTTTATGCCTGTCAATGTCTGGTGAATAATTGTTCTATTCCGGGGCTGATAACAAACTGTACAAAGGGATGTAAAACGTGTAGGATAAGTGTTGATCTTTTTAAAATTGCAGCAACTCAAAAATCTATGACAATAAAAGCATATTAAGGATTATTTATGAAGATACTGGTTACAGGTGGAGCCGGATATATCGGGAGTCATACCTGTGTCGAACTCTTGAATGAGAATTACGATGTCGTTGTTTTGGATAATCTGTCCAACAGTTCTGAAGAATCATTAATCCGGGTCAAAGCCATTACAGGTAAACCAATTGAATTTTACAAAGCCGATCTTTTAAACAAAGAACAGATTCGTTCGGTATTTGCTGATCACAACATTGATGCTGTTATTCATTTTGCAGGATTAAAAGCCGTGGGCGAATCCGTTGAAATTCCATTATCCTATTATCATAATAATATCACAGGCACATTAAACCTTCTTGAAATCATGGATGAGTGTTCGGTTAAAACAATCGCTTTCTCTTCATCAGCGACTGTTTACGGAGATCCTGCATCTTTACCGATCAAAGAAAACTTTCCTTTATCGGTTACCAACCCTTACGGCCGAACAAAATTAATGATAGAAGATATTTTAAAAGATCTTCATACGTCAGACAATAGCTGGAACATAGCCCT
>JAKIUJ010000115.1 GCA_021647625.1 Desulfobacula sp. | reverse complement strand
TGCGGGAAGACGTGACCGTGTGAAGACGGGATGCCTGTGACGACTTACCTCTTTATTTATCGAGTTTCTGTTTAACAGTATTGTTTTCATCAAGGAGCAGGATTTCAGGATGATATCCCGTCAGTTCCGAATCTTCCATCAGACAGTAACAGGCGATGATCACCAGATCACCGATGTGTCCCTTGCGGGCGGCAGCCCCATTGAGGCCGATCACCCCGCTGCCGCGCTCACCTTCAATGGCATAGGTATCAAACCGTTCACCATTATTGATATTATACACCTTGACCTGCTCAAAAGGCAGCATACCTGCGGCCTCCATGAGATTTTTATCAATGGTCATACTGCCTTCATAATTCAGGTCGGCCTCAGTCACCGTGGCCCGGTGTATTTTGGACCGTAAAACTATTCGTTGCATGAGATTTGTTTATTTAATTGTTTATTTACAGTTTTTTCAAAAATATGTTTGTAGTTAGAGCCAGTTGTCCTGTTCTTATCCTTTCTCGGCCAGCAGGCCGTTATCAATAAGCCGCACCCGGCCGTCTATGGTTACAGCCAGAGCCAGCAGGGTTTCTGTATCGGCCATGGGTACAGGGACAAGGCTGTACCGGCTGCTCAGTTTCTTTATTGAACAGTGTTGATCCTTCTATTGCAGATGTACTTCTTAAGGTTATCAGTCTTCAATTCCATCCCACCATAATGGCAAGTGAAGGCGAAACTGCTTTGGACAATCTTTACCACATTGCTGAAAAGTACAAAGGTAAATTTTCTTTAGCGGTTGAAGGTGCGATTCCCATGGGCGCTGATGGAAAATACTGCATCGTTGGCGAACGTAATGGTCATGAAATCACCATGGTTGATATTATGAAAGACCTGGGTGAAAAAGCAGGAAGCGTGCTCGCCATCGGAACTTGCGCGGCTTACGGTGGAATTCCTGCTGCTGAAGGTGGTGAGACCGGCGCAATCGGTGTCATGGAATTCTTTAAAGCTCATGGAATCAAAACAGCAACCGTTAACATCCCTGGTTGTCCTCCCCATCCGGACTGGATCGTGGGATCAATTGCTCATCTTCTAACCAAAGGTGTGCCTGAACTGGATGATGATGGACGTCCGACTGTTTTCTTTGGCGAGAATATTCATGATAACTGCCCGCGTCTTGATCAATATGATGCAGGAGAATTATCTGAAAAACTTTCAGATGCCAAAGGCTGCCGTATGGATCTTGGTTGTAAAGGTCCGGAGACTTATGCTGACTGCTACAAACGTAAATGGAACAGTCAGATGAACTGGTGTGTTGATAATTCAGTTTGTATCGGTTGTGTTGAACCGGGATTCCCTGATGCATCATCACCTTTCTACGAACCCGCATAACACAAATATCCGAAATTTATTAAACCTGAGGAGGTTTTATTATGGCAGGCTGTAAACCAAAAGCCGTTCCGGTCGTGGCCGGAAAAAAAATTAAGGTCGCCATCGATCCTGTTACCAGGATTGAGGGTCACCTTAAAGCTGAAGTCGAAGTAAAAGACGGTAAAGTTGTTGACGCCAGAGTATTTGGCGGCATGTACCGTGGTTTTGAAAAAATATTAATCGGAAGAGATCCAAGAGATGCATCCCAGATTACACAGAGAATCTGTGGCGTATGCCCGACTGCACATGCAACGGCATCCGCACTTGCTCTTGATGACGCTTTCAATGTAAAATTAACTGACAATGGCAGAATAGCAAGAAATTTGATTTTGGGAGCCAATTACATTCAATCCCATATCCTTCATTTCTATCATCTGGCAGCCCTTGATTATGTAAATGGTCCTGATGTTGCACCATTTATCCCAAGATATAAAAACAATGATGTCCGCGTTGACAAAGCAACAAACGACGTTGCTGTGGCTCAGTATCTTGAGGCCCTTGAAATGAGAAAAATCTGCCATGAGATGGTTGCCCTTCTTGGCGGAAAAATGCCGCATGTTCAGGGCATTGTTGTCGGTGGAACCACCGAAATCCCAACACGGGAAGCGTTGGATAAATTTGCCAAACGTTTCAAAATAGTCAAAAAGTTTGTAATGGAAAAATATATCCCCATTGTTTACCTGCTTGCAGGGCCCTATGGTGATCTTCTTAAAACAGGCGGCGGCTATGGAAACTGTGTGTCCTGGGGTGTTTTTCCGATGGATAATAACGGCAACATGCTACTAAAGAGCGGTGTTTATACCGATGGTAAAGATGGACCTGTTGATCCGGCTCTCATTAAAGAATATGTAAAATATTCTTTCTTTGATGATGCCACAACAGGCTTGAACCCGAGAGAAGGCAAGACGGTTCCAGATGCGCATAAAGCGGGTGCTTACAGTTTCGTTAAATCACCTCGTTATAACGGCAGGCCCCATGAAGGCGGCCCAACTGCAAGAATGTGGATTCAGAACCCTGAACTTTCTAAAATCGGGCAGAACGCACTGGGTGTTAAAAAACTGCGTGACATTGGTGATGCTGCTTTCTCAATTCTTGGCCGTCACGTTGCCAGAGCGGAAGAAACAGCAATTGTTTGTGATGCTGTTGAGCAATGGCTCGCTGAAGCACAACCCGGCAAAGAAACTTTTGTTCCCGCACCAATTCCTGAGTCCGCAGAGGGTATGGGAATGACAGAAGCACCTCGTGGTGCTCTTCTTCACTATATCAATATTAAAAACAAAGTGATTGCAAATTATCAGATCACTTCGGCAACGCTCTGGAATGCCAACCCAATGGATGACATGGGCCAGAGAGGACCAATGGAAGAAGCATTGATTGGTGTTCCTGTTCCGGATGTTGAAAACCCGGTGAACGTGGGGCGGTTAATTCGCTCCTTTGACCCCTGACTGGGTTGTGCCGTCCACGTGCTGGACGCAGATACCGGTAAAGAAATTAAAGTGGAAATTCCATTATAATTAAAATCGATCTTTACTGAATTCTTTAAGAGGGGATGAATTATTTCATCCCCTCTTTCTGGTTGCACTAAAATGTTTTATTTGGTATCAAGTTTAACCTATAATTTTTAACAAACGGATAAGAATATTTTAATGAAAAAGCTTTTAGTACTGGGTGTGGGAAATATCATCATGATGGACGAAGGAATTGGCGTTCATGCCATTTACGAGTTCTGGAAAGAGAAAGAAAACTATGATGAAGCCCAGGTTGATTTCATTGACGGCGGCACCTTTACCCAGGATATCTTCCATCTGTTTGAACAATATGAACAAATACTGGTACTGGATGTTGTTCGATCAGGCAAAGAGCCCGGCACCATTGTCAGCCTTGATGAAGACCAATTGATACAGAATGAAAAACAGATGCTCTCCCTCCATGATGTGGATATGCTTGACTCGCTTGATATGGCGGAAATGAGAGGCCACAGGCCCAAATTAAAAATAGTGGGTATTGAACCCAAAAAAATAGACTGGGGCACGGAAATGACCCCGACTCTTGTTAAAGCCTTTCCATCATTCATGAAAGTGGCTGAAAAGCATATCGATATAATTTTAAACCAACCACCTTTGTTTTAGGGACCACTAAAAAAACTTGTAACACAATTATCTGACGCTGACCCTATTCTAACAAATGCGGGGCAACTGCTCCCCAACTAACATATCCACCAGGCGTGTTCCGCCAATTGCTGTTTCAAGAAATACTTTGCCCGGATGTTTTTGTGTTACTTCACCGATAATCACAGCATCCTTGCCAAACTCATCCTGCTTAATGATTTCAAGCGCCTTTTGAACTTTGGCTTCGGGTACAAAGGCAATCAATTTGCCTTCATTTGCAAGATAAAGGGGATCAAACCCTAAAAGTTCACAGGTTCCTTTTACCGCACTTTTTACCGGAAGTGTCAGCTCATCTATAGTGATACCTACATCGGACTGAGAAGCAATTTCATTCAAGGTTGTACCAAGGCCACCCCTTGTGGGGTCTCGCAGCACACGAAGATCGCAGTCACCATTAACCAGGGACTGGGCCATTGTGTTTAAGGGTGCTGAATCTGTCCGGATATCCGAATCAAACTTGAGGCCCTCCCGAGAGCTTAAAACGGTTATCCCATGATCTGCAATGGTGCCGCTGATGATAATCTTATCACCCGGTTTGGCATTGCTGCCGGAAAGATTGACGCCTGGTGGAATAATACCAATACCGGAGGTATTGATAAAAATCTTATCTGCTTTGCCTCTGGGTACAACTTTTGTATCCCCTGTTACAATCTTTACACCTGCTTTTTTGGCAGCCTTGGCCATGGTTTCAAGAATCGTTTGCAAATCCGCCATGGGCAACCCTTCTTCGATGATCAAGCCAACGGAAATATATTTCGGGATGGCACCGCACATGGAAACATCATTGATCGTTCCATGAACTGCCAGGTCACCAATATTACCACCAGGAAAAAAAATGGGATCAACCACATAGGAGTCTGTAGAAAAAGCGATGGTTCCGCCCTCAATATTCAAAATGGCCCCGTCATCCTGCCTGGACAATTCCGGATTATCAAACAAGGGCAGAATCATGTCTGAAAACATTGAATGGGAGATCTTTCCTCCGGAACCATGGTCAAGTAAAATAGTTTCTTTTGTCATTTCATTTCCTAATGTTTTCGTTTTACATTAATTTTATGCAACAATTTAGGTTAAGAATATTTATAAAATGCAGCACATGACCCCTCCGTGGACACCATACAGGGACCAATCGGTGTCATCGGGGTACATTTTTTTTTGTAAAGGCCGCATTGTTCCGGTGTTTTCAATCCCATTAAAATCTGACCACAGGCGCATCCTTTAGGTTCCGGAACATCCGGCAGGTCCATGTCAAACTTTAATGCCGCATCAAACCCATGGTATTTTTTTTTCAATTTCATACCGCTTTGTGGGATTTCTCCAAGTCCTCGCCAACAGGTACTGCAAACTTCAAACACCTGGTTCATGATCTTTTTTGCTTTTATATTTCCCTGATCCGAGACTGCCCTTTTATACGCATTGACAAGCTCAGGTGTTCCCGATTCGTTTTGTTGAACTAAATACAGAACAGCCTCTAGAATATCAATGGGTTCAAACCCTGAGATCACGGATGGAATATCATATTTTTCAAACGTACCCCGATACGCATCGGTCCCTGTGATAACGGAAACATGGCCCGGTAACAAAAACCCGTCAATTTCGATGCCATCGGCTTCCATTAATGCAGCCAGCGCCGGAGGGGTTAATTTATTAGACGTATGGACACTGAAATTGGTCAAATTTTGAGATTGTGCCATCAATACACCGGCAGCAATCGTGGGAATGGTGGTTTCAAACCCCACACCGCAAAAAACCACTTCTTTGTCTCTGTTCTCTTTGGCAATATTTACGGCATCAAAAATCGAATACACAATTCTTACATCCGCACCCAATGCTTTTTCCTTGCCAAGGGTCGACCCTGACCCCGGCACCTTGATGAGATCTCCAAAGGTAGTAACAATGGTGTCTTTTATTCTTGAAAATTGAACATAGGCATCGATATCTTTTTGTGCCGTTACACAGACCGGACATCCCGGACCTGACAGGAGTGTAATATTATCGGGCAGTACACTTCTAATACCATGACGAAAAATGGACGTGGTATGGGTACCACAAACCTCCATCAAACGTATTTGTTTTTTGCTGACCAAACGAATTTTTTTTACAAGTCCCCTTGCAAGAGATGCATCCCTGTATTCTTCAATGTACTTTAAACTCATTTATAATTTTCCTTTCATGGCAGCCCCGAAAATTGCCTGTCCAAAACTGATCCCGCCGTCACCGGTTGGCACCTTTGAATGTGTATATACTGTAAGGCCGTTTTGTTCAAGTGCGCTGATCATTGTGCAAAAAATGGTATCATTATTAAACACCCCGCCTGATAATACGACCTTTTTTATTTTGGTTTCGCAGCTCACCCGTATAGTCGCTTTTACGAACGCATTGACCAATGTCTGATGAAATCCGGCACTTATTATCGAACTTGAAAGTCCGATTTTAATATCCTCCACAATCTGCCGGATACAGGGTGACATGCTTATTTGAAAGCCTGCTTCACCCTGATCCTGCAAAAGATCAAAATCATATGTTTTACCGGCTATCCGGGTCTGGGCTATTGCCTCTAATTCCATAGCCGACTGGCTTGCGAGGGAAATGGTATGCCGGATGCATAAAAGAGAGGAAACAGCATCAAACAACCTTCCCGCACTGGATGTTTTTGGTGTGTTCAAATCCTTTTTTATTATTTGAATAATAAAGGTCAGTTTATCGGTCTCAATCTGCTTTAAGAATTCAATATCCAGATTTAAAAAATCATCCCCAAACGAGTCAAATAAAATGGATGCCGCCATGCGCCAGGGTTCAAGAACAGCCTTATCACCTCCCGGCATCCCGATATAAGATAAATGGGCCTTTCGTTGGAATGATGCAAGGCTTGTGAGCAAAATTTCTCCCCCCCAGACATGCCCGTCTGTGCCCAGGCCTGTACCATCTAAAGTCACGGCAATCACCGGTTCATCTATATCATTTTCAGCCATACAGGCCACGGCATGGGCATGATGATGTTGAATCTTAATCGTTTCAACACAATCAAAAGCCTTGGCGTATTGCGTGCTCATGTATCCTGGATGCAGGTCATGGACAATCAGTTCAGGTTTAATATCAAGAATACGCTTGAGGTGGTCTATGCTGTTTAGATAGAAATCATGGGTCTTTATATTTTCAAGATCTCCGACATGCTGGCTTAAAAACAGGTAATTGCCCCGGGTCAGACAAATTGTATTTTTCAGTCCTGCCCCACAGGCCAATATTGACGGTAACTTTTTCTTATAAAAGACAGGTAAGGGGGCATACCCTCTGGAACGACGAATAAACCTTGATTCACCTTTTTGTATCCTTGCAATTGAATCATCTGCTCTGAAATAGATATCACGGTTGTGAAGCAAAAAACAATCGGCTATATGGGAAAAAGCGTCGATGGCATCTTTATTATCGATTGACAAAGGTTCACCGGATCTGTTCCCGCTTGTCATGACCAGGATTTGCGGTCCTTTTTCCAATAGTAAATAGTGCAATGGGGTATAGGGCAGCATGATCCCTATACAATTATTTAATGGTGACACATCTTGTGCCATACCGGCAAACTGGTTCGCGTTGTTCTTTTTTTTAAAAAGAACTATGGGCCTGTGATAGGAATGTAAAAGCTCTTTTTCCATATCATTCATATGAACATGGTCAAAGAGGTCTGACGAAGATCTTGTCATAAGAGCAAAGGGTTTATGGGGACGGTTCTTTTTTTGTCTTAAGCTTACTACAGCATCAGCATTTGAGGCATCACAGGCCAGATGAAAGCCACCCAGTCCTTTGACCGCGATGATTTTGCCTTGTTTTAAATATTTAGCAGCAGTCTCAATGGCCGTATCGGGGTTTGATTCGATGTCATTACCGTTGTTGTCTGTTAAAAATACCCGGGGGCCGCAATCCGGACAGGCATTGGGCTGGGCATGGAATCTTCGATTCAGAGGATCTTCATATTCCTTTTGACAGGCCGCACACATGGTAAATAGTTTCATGCTTGTTTTAGGGCGGTCATAGGGAATATCTTCAATAATCGTGTATCTGGGCCCGCAATTGGTACAATTAATAAACGGATAGCCATATCGTCTGTCTGTTGGATCGAACATTTCAGACAGGCAATCTTTGCAAATAGTCACATCAGGGGATATCAAAGTTGACCGGCTGTTGGAAGCCACACTTTTCTCAATTTGAAAAGACGCATATGCTTTGGTCACAGCATCCTTGGATTCAATGCCTGTAACAGATGCCAGAAGCGGGCTTTTATTTACAATATCATTGCAAAAAAGCTTTATGTTTTTCGGTTTACCCTGGATAAATACCTCAACACCGCTTGATGTATTGGATACCCAGCCCGTTAAATGATATTTTTTGGCAAGAATAAATAAAAACGGCCGAAAACCAACGCCTTGAACCACTCCGCTGATATCCAGCCGCTTTGCAATATTGGATACATTCATAAAAATACTTATTGTTGATTGATTAGACCATTATCCCCCGCATTTTCAGCTGCCAGAATATTTCGCATATCCTGAAGCGTTTGAAGCGCTGCTTTCTCATCTACCTTATTAATGGCAAACCCGGCATGGACAATAACATATTCACCTATTTTGGGATCATCCAACAGCATGAGGCTGGTTTCCCGAACCACGCCATCCACATCAACCCTGGCAATTGTATCATTGATCTCGATAATTCTGGACGGAACGGCTAGACACATATTTTCCCCACTTGTTAAAATTTAGGTTAAATAAAATTTTAAAAGACTAATATAACACAAGATTTGATTTGGGCAATCTTTATTTCACTGAAGTTTTTTTGAGATAGTGGCTGACCCAAAACTTAAGTGTTTGAAAAGACAATCACTTTGTCAGTGGTTTTTCAATCAAGGGCAGACGGATGATGAAAGTCGTCCCATTATTTACTTGTGACTCCACATACACACCACCTTTGTGCAGATCAATATATCGCATGACATTGGACATTCCATAGCCTGTCCCTTTAATATGATGGGAATAAGACCCTGTTTTGTCATTGCCGCCTTTTAAGGTAAAGCTTGGTTCAAAGATATCAGCCATATGATCATTGGGAATACCACACCCGTTATCTTTGATTTGAAAACAAATATGGTTGCCTTCACTAAAGGTTTTTATTTCAATTTCTGGATCCTGGGTTTTGCTCAATGCATGAACACAATTCTGGATAAGATTCACCACTGCGTGCTCAATCATTTCCGGATCTGCAATCAAGTCAGGGATATCTTGTTCATATTTTTTGATCAGCTTAATCCCTCTCAAGTCCCCTTTTAACAAACTGACAACCAAATCAAGGATATCGTTTATACTGAAAGATTCATGTTTAGGTTCCTGAATTTTTGCAAAAGCGGTCAGGTTTTTTGTTAAAGTTCTCCCCAGAACAGCCTGGCCCAAAATCAGTTCAAGCATCTGTTTTATTTCCCCGTCATCACAATCGAGCAATGCAAGTTCAGTATTCCCCATAATGACACCGAGAATATTATTAAAATCATGGGCCATCTTCCCTACAACTTTTCCAACCAATGCATGCTTATCTTGTTCAGCGATCAAGCGGTTTGTCCTATGCAGTTCTTCATATCGTTTTCGATCAATAGCAACAGCAATCTGGTCGGACACAGATGCCAGCAATTCAATATCTTTCCGGGTGTAACACGCAGGATCTGTATAACTTTGACTGGCCAC
This sequence comes from Desulfobacula sp., assembly GCA_021647625.1. Lineage (GTDB taxonomy): Bacteria > Desulfobacterota > Desulfobacteria > Desulfobacterales > Desulfobacteraceae > Desulfobacula. The sequence continues at coordinate 3,740 of JAKIUJ010000115.1, read as the reverse complement.
AATCCCGATGACTTCTCTATTGATTTTTAGCGGTACGCCCAACCACGCAACCGGCACAGGCCCCCATACACCACCTTTTTTTGCTATTTTTTTTATTTCATTTTCCTTTAAAAGCAAAGGTTGGGCTTTTTGAACTACAAAACCGGTTAGTGAATCATTTGTATCAAAATCAGCAATAGCCGTGAAATCAGCGTCTTTTGTATCCACATGATATGGAAAAACCAAGGTTCTTTTTTTCCTGTCCACGACGGCAATAAAAAAATTGGTAACATTCATTACTTGTTTTAATGAAGTGTGAATCGCCTCATATAGAGCATTGAGAGTGGTGGTGGTATTGACCGAATTGGCAATACTGTAAAGGGTTTGAGTCACTTGATCGGCATGTTTTAATTCATCGATTTTTAATTGTTTCATGTCTTTGCGCATGATCCATACCCTTTAAAGCAATATTAAAAAACAATATCAATATTTTAGTAGATAGCATTGTTATTATTTTATTAAAGGTTATCAATACAAGTCAAAAAAGGCAAGCCTGATGGCAAGAACTAAGACAAGATCTATTGGCTTATTATGAATGATCTGGTATATCCTAGACCAATAATTTTAATAAATTTTCATGGCAGGAGTAAACCCATAAGTTACATTAACAAACATATATTAACCGCCGTCGTGGCCGCTGAAAATGGTGACATTTTCGAACTGGAAGGCTATGGTGCAGCAGGCATGTCGGGCGAAAAAATAATTGTGCTGAAAAAACAAGATACGGTTGATATGCCCTATGGCAGTGAATTAATGATGTTACCCCATCGAAAACCCATTGTCTATAATATCGGCAAAGATCAATTTGAAATCATTGAGAACAATCCCTATGAACCTGATGAAAAAATCTATCCCGTTGCCGTGTTTAACTCACCCGGATTTGTGAACCGTCATTTTTGTGCCTATGATGATGAAGGCATTGATGATCTTTTACCCTTGTTTTCGTATGGTGCCGTGGGTTTTGGAAAGAACGATTTTCGATCTGCCGCCCTTATGGTTGATTCAGAGCCTCGTCAGGATCTAAGACAGATGCCTCATAAAGGTGTTGTTTCCGGGGTCAATCGTATGCAAAAAAAATATCCGAAAAACAGATTGATGCGGCATCTTGAAACCTGCGCACTGCAGTATGGGTGCCATGCAGGAAAAAATTTTTTTCTGCAACGATATGAAGCGCCTTTGCCCACATCAAGGGTATGCAATGCCAATTGTCTTGGATGTATTTCTCTCCAGACCGAAAACAATCTTTGTGCCTGCCAGGAAAGAATAGCATTTACCCCAACACCTGAAGAGATCGCCCAGGTCGCTTTAGAGCATATTGCCCATGTAAAAAATGCAGTGGTAAGTTTTGGACAAGGGTGTGAAGGCGATCCTTTGACCGCATTCAAGGCCATAGAACCGGCCATTGCCCTTATTAGGAAAGAAACAGACAAAGGCACCATTAACCTGAATACCAATGCCGGTCTTCCCCTTCATGTTGAAACCCTGTGCAAATCGGGTCTTGATGCCATGCGGGTCAGTATGAGTTCTGTTCGTGAAAAACTCTATAACGCTTATTTCAGGCCAAAATCCTATCAATTTTTTGATGTCCTGAAAAGCATTGAAATTGCAAAAGGACTGAACAAATTTGTGGCCATCAATTATCTGAACTGCCCTGGGTTTACTGATTCACAAAAAGAGTTTCATGCCCTGGCTGACTTTATTGAAACTTACAATATCGATATGATCCAATGGCGCAATCTTAATTTTGATCCCAAAAAATATTGTTGTATGATGTCAAAAATTCAAGAAAGTGGAAAGGCTTTGGGGATGCCGACCATGATAAAAGAGTTGTCCAGCCGATTTCCCAAATTGATTCATGGTTATTTTAATCCACCCAAAGAACACCATATTAAAAAAAGGCCGGGCCATGTCAAAAAAAGAAAACAGAAATATCCTTGTCATTGATGAAACGCTCCGGGAAGGGATGCAGTACCATGGTGTCATGTTTTCACTGGAACAGCGCAAGAAAATTTTAAAATTTCAGGACATTCTGGGTGTTGATATTTGCCAGGCAGGCTATCCAAGTGCCCATGAATTTGAGCAGAACACCGTAGAACGCCTTGCATCATATGCAAAAAAAAACAAACTCCTAACCCGTGTTGCAGCCATGGGAAGAGCTGTACTTTGGGATGCCAAAATTTTATTATCATGCAAAATCAAAGATCTGCATTTCCATATCCATATTAAAAACGAATTATCCGAAAATGAACTTGAAACAACGTTTGAATCCCTGCACCGGACAATAGCATATATAAAACAGCAGGAACCGGATGCCAAAATTTCCATTGCCATGCTGGATATCGGAAAATCCGATCCAATCATTCTGGATCGTTGTGTAAACGCCTTGAATCATCCTGACATTGATATTTTATCTTTACCCGACACCTCCGGCATGATGGCCCCGAATCAGGTGTTTGAGAAAATATCCCATCTTTCAAGCCTTGCCACACACTCGAAAATATCCATTCACTGCCACAATGATTTGGGCATGGCATCTGCAAATACCATCATGGGAATTTTAGGCGGCGGAAGCGTGCTCGAAGCCTGTGCTTTAGGCATTGGAGAAAGAAATGGTCTTGCCGATCTTTTTACCACGGCTAAACATCTTAAAGACCAAGGGTTTAATATGCGCTTGAATACAGATGATATCCAAATCTTTAAAAAGTATTACACTTATGTGGATTCTATTGTCCACGAGCAGACCGGCACTCATTTATTGACACCCAACACCCCTTTTTTTGGAGATGCTGTTAAAACCCATGTGGCCGGTACCCATGCAGGGGGTGAATATGGTCTTGTTTTAGAAGAAAAATTTTATCTCAATGTACTTTGCGGCAACCACCTGGTTAAGAAATTTCTTGCCCATAATAAAATCGATTGTCCGGAATCGCTTTTAGATAAACTGACCAAAGGAATAAAAGGCCGGAGTGTCAGGCTTAATAAAGCAGTATCAAAATCAGATATAATCGATCTGATCCACAGTCTGCGAAATTAAACGCTCATTAAATAAGTTAGGAGCGTACATTAAATAACTTACCCATAATTATTGCTTTTTTTGCCGTTTTCTGCGTTTCTCGTTGGTCACATAGGGCTTGTGACAAAATAAACTTTATAATATTGCGCAGGATTTTTTGTTATAATCAAGACGCGCAAACAGGATCTGCTCTCAACTATAGCCTTAATGCCGGCACGAGCGTTGCCAGGACGGATTGGGAAAATTGGTCAACTTCATTGAACTTGATACCTAATTTGATCCGGGACCCTTGTATTTGTGTGCTCCGGACATCACCGGTAATGGATAAAGTTTCAAGGTCACCATAGGGGAAAAACAGATGGATATGCTGGACATTGTTGTTTTCCCAGGATTTAAAATGATCAATTGTGCAAAGGCATCCTTTAGGGCTGATATTGGTGACAACACCTGAAATGTGCTGATCACCGATTGTTGCATGGATGGGAAGAAAACATTCAACCCGTTTATGGCTTCTGATGTTACAGCTTTCCACCATGTCCGGATATTGCAAGAATACCAGGTGATCGGGTTGATCTAATATTGTAATAACGATGCTTGAAAAGTTGAATATATCTTCAAGGTTAACATATTTTACCCGGACCATTACTTGTTCAACAAGAGAGATGGTGTCTGATTTGGCTCCGGAAAT
>JAKIUJ010000114.1 GCA_021647625.1 Desulfobacula sp. | reverse complement strand
GTTTCAAAAGCTGTATCATCATCCACATTAACCATTTCGTCCAACCGGTTCTTTTCCAGAATTTCAGGTCTGTAGGATTCTTTCATGTTTTTGAGACCCTGAATTTTATGGCCCAGATAGGGTTCTGCGCAGACAATTCGAATATCCTTATTATACTCTTTTAATCTTCTTGATAACCCCATTAAGGTTCCGCTGGTACCGATGGTTGCCACAAGCGAAGATATTTCACCCTTTGTCTGTTCAAAAATTTCCGGCCCTGTAGTATGGTAATGGGCTTTCCAGTTTGCTTCATTGTTGTATTGATCTGTTAAAAAATACTTTTCGGGATTTTCCCTTGCTATCCTGTATGCTTCTTCAATAGCGCCATCCGACCCCAATCGTTTCGGGGTTAAAATAATCTGTGCTCCCCGTGCACGCAGTATGCTCTTTCTCTCTTCGCTTGCGTTTTGCGCCATGGTCAATGCAATTTTATAGCCTTTTACTGCACAAATCATGGCAAGACCTATACCGGTGTTCCCGCTTGTGGCTTCGATAACGGTCTTATTTTTTGTTAATTCACCCGTTTTTTCGGCCTCATTGATCATGTATAATGCAGCCCTGTCCTTAACGGAGCCACCTGGATTCATATACTCAAGTTTGGCATATATAACTACGTCCTTTTCCGGATTAAGATGGTTGATTTGAACCAGGGGGGTATTGCCTATTGAATCGATTATCGAAAACGTCATGTTTATAACCTTTGTCCATGTATGCCTGATCATTGGCTTTTATATGAAATAATATTCAAATTCAGTCTAATATTTCATGTTTTATTAAAACCTCTGGTTTTTTGCGCAATTGCTTGCAGGCAAAGCTGCGCATTACCATTATTCAGACTTGACTTTTAAACTATAAAATGGCTTTATACAGTAATTTTAAACGATGTGCAATTTTTTACTGGAAAGAACATGTTGAGTCTGTCAAAGGCAAAAAAACAATCCCGCCTGATATTTTTTGCCTTTATTGTTGTATATTTATTGATCAACGGAACTGCAGTCGCAAAAGCCTTAGATGAAAATCCTGAAAAAATTCCCTGGCATATTTCAGCCCATACAGTGACCTACGATAATAAACGGAGCCTTTATATAGCCGAAGATAATGTGCTCATAACAGGTGGGAAAACAAGACTTGAAGCCGATTATGTCGAATTTTCAAATATAACAAAGGATGCTTTTGCCCAGGGCAATGTGTTATTTATTTCAGGAAAAGATTCAATCGTCTGCAATGCCATGAATATCAACCTGGCCACTGAAATCGGCACAATTAACAAAGGTACCATTTATATACAGGAAAATAATTTTTACATCCATGGCGAGACTATTAGAAAAACAGGCAGGTTTACCTATAGCGCAGACAAAGGCTCCATTACCTCTTGTCCCGGAGATTCGCCGGACTGGAAAATCACCGGTAAAAAAATAAAAGTAACGGTAAATGGATATGGCCAGGCGTATAACACCGTCTTATGGGCTAAAAATATACCGGCACTCTATAGTCCTGTTTTAATATTCCCTGTTAAAGCAAAGCGTCAGACAGGTCTTCTGGTCCCCAGCGTCACCTCTTCTGAAAGGAAAGGGTTTGAATATAACCAGCCTCTTTTTATTGCGCTCTCTCAAAGTTCGGATGCCACATTGTATGCAGACTATATGTCGGATCGGGGAACAAAAATCGGGGCTGAATACCGATATATCTTAGACAACACATCAAAAGGATCCATGTTCATTGATTTTTTGCAGGATGATAAAATTGATGACGGAACAGAGCAGACAGAGCTTTACAGCTATGAAGATACGCCTCAACGGACCAATAGAGATCGTTTCTGGATACGGATGAAACATGATCAGGAACTGCCAGACGGTTTTACGGCAAAACTGGATATGGATATTGTCAGTGATGAAGATTATCTAAAAGAATTTAACGACGGATTCACAGGATATACTGAAACTAAGGGATATTTTGACAATATTTTTGGCCGAAGCATAGATGAATACGATGACACCACCCGGAAAAACTGGCTGAACCTGCGTAAAAACTGGTCTACTTATGCATTTAATGTAGACGCGTTCTGGTATGACAATATCACCGCCAGACGTCAAAATACAGATGACACTACACTCCAGACCTTGCCGGCCATTCAGTTTGATTCATCACGACAAAAGGTTTTTGACACGCGTTTGTATTATTCGCTTGATAGTGAATTCCGTACTTTTTACAGAAAAGACACCACAGCAACACTGGTCAACGGCCAGAGAGCGGATATTTATCCTAAATTTTACCTGCCTGTAAAACTTGGCAAAGCTTTTTATTTTGAACCCTATATCGGTCTGCGTCAAACAGTGTGGCACACCAGTCAGTTCACAGATTCCAATGGGAACGATGACGGCTTCCGCACCCGTGAAATGTATGACCTTGGCGCTGACCTGTCCACCAAAGCATTCAAAATATATGACCCTGCCAATGATTTTGCAGGCAAGCTTAAACATGAAATTATTCCAAAACTTGAATGGGATTATACCCCCTATATCAGCCAGACTGAATTTCCATCCTTTGATGGTGTAGACAAAATTGCTGAAAAGAACCTGATGACATGGTCTGTTGTCCAGAACCTGACTGCCCGGCAAACCCGTGTTAATTCCCAGGGCAGAAAAGACACAACCTATAGTGAGGTTGCATATATCCTGCTCTTCCAGAGCTATGACATTAAAAAAGAAAGAGACAACGTTTCAGAACCCTTTTCCGACCTGACATTCGAATCTGATTTTTATCCGCATAAGTATACAACATTTTACGGGGATTTTACTTGGTCACCCTATGACTATCATTTTAAAACACTTGCTGCGGGTGCAACCATAAAAGATAACAGAGGAGATACGCTGCGCACCGAATATCGATACACCACCTCTGTATCGGAATCTTTGTATTCCCGCATTGACATATCATTGACAGATGAAATTATGGTTTATTATTCATTTGAAAAAAACCTGGAAACCACAAGAACCCTGGAAACAAATGCCGGACTCAGCCTGAAAAGGCCCTGCTGGTCATTAAACCTTTTCTATGCAGAAATTGACGCAGAAAAAAACATCACTTTTCTTATTACGCTAAATGGTATCGGAGAGTTTGGTACACAATGAAACTTAAAACAAACTGGTATGCCCTCCTGACAAAAAGCAACTTTGAACAAACTGTCTATGCCGCAGTTATTAAAAAAAAAATTGAGGCGTTCCTTCCCAAAATCAAAAAAAAAAGCCGGAGAAAAGACAGGCAGCTGATGCTGGAACTGCCTATTTTCCCAGGCTATATATTTGTAAAATCTACTATTCAAGCTACTGACCAGCTTAAAATATTAAAAACCATGGGAGCTGTACGGATCTTGGGGAACCAATCAGGACCGATTGCCATACCCAAATTCCAGATCGAATCTCTCAAAATCTTAACAAGTGCAAATATGGATTTGCTCACCGGAGAGAGAGTTCCGCTTAAAAAAAAAGACATGGTTCAAATTTTATCAGGTCCCATGGCAGGCGTACGGGGAGAATTCTCTCGATACCAGGGTCGGGGACGTGTGATCATCAACATTGATCTTTTAAGGCAATATGTCGGGGTTGAAGTATCAGAAGAAAATATTGAAAAAATCCCCGACTTATTGACATAACCCCTTGACTTTTTATCAAATTTTCAATAGAACCATAATAAAAAAAATCTATGCATGATCAATATATTTAAAGAGGACGTATGAACAAACTTGAATTGATTTCTACATTGAAAGAAAGAGCCAACCTGACAAAATCTGAATCAGCAGAAGTGATTAAAATTTTTTTCGACTCACTTTCCAACTCCTTTGCCGATGGTGAAAGGGTTGAAATCAGGGGATTTTGTAGTTTTCATGTCAAAGAGTATAAGAGCTATACCGGTCGTAATCCGAAAACCGGACAAAAAGTGACTATCCCGCCCAAACGCCTTCCTTTTTTCAAGTGCGGAAAAGAACTTAAGGAGCGGGTGGATTTTTAAATAATGGTTATTGATCAAACCCTGTCTAATTTTGATCAAATGCAATTTCAAGCTGAAGTCCTTTTAGAATTAGACCACATTTTGATGACAAAAAAAATTCCAAACGCCCTTCTTTTATCCGGAAATTTGAACACCGGAAGAAAAGAAGCGGCGTTTTGGTTTGCAAAGGGAGCAAATTGCCAAAACTCTGCCGGTCAGGCCTGTGGCAACTGTATATCCTGCCGGAAAATTGATGCAAAAACACATCCCGATATGCTGACCATAGAGCTTGTAAAAGGTAAAAAAGCCATTTCCATCTCCCAGATTCGACAACTTGGGACGGTGATTTCTTCAAGGCCCAATGAAGCCTACTATCGAATGGTTCTCATTCTGGATGCACATTTGATGAATGTACAGGCTCAGAATGCTCTGTTGAAAATGCTGGAGGAACCTCCGGAAAAAACTTTTTTTGTACTTATAGCCAATAATGTCACCTTGTTATTGCCCACTATTATTTCAAGATGCCGCTCCATCCGATTTTTGCCATTAACTTTTCAGCAGATCAAAAATATTTTGGTTGATGAATATAAGGCAGATCCGTTACTTGCAGGCATTGCGGCCAAAACGTGGGATGCTGATGTTAAAAAAGCCAAAACATGGTTAAACCTGAACCCCCAAGAACATACAATTGATTGGATAGCAAGGAGGAAATGGTTGATAGCATCCCTTTTAGACATCACCCTGCCCCAGGACAAACAGGATAAAACCTCCATTCAAAAAGGACTTTTATTATCTTCAAAACTCAGCCTGGAACCGGATCTCCTGGAAGACATGATGGCCATAATAAAAACTTTTTTGCGGGACCTTGCTGTATCTTTTCATCATCCCCAAAAAATAGTTAACCTTGATTTTTTTGATAGCTTTACGGATATTAGTAAAACTCTATCACAAAAAAAGATCTTCAAATGGATGGACAGCTTATTTGAAACTGAACGAAAACTTACATCAAACTGTACTATTAGACTGACGTTGGACAGTTTTTTCCTTCAAATTGCACAAACATAAGGAAGGATACTATGATGATTAAAATTGCTGGTGTGAAATTTAAAACCGCTGGGAAGATATATGATTTTAAAAGTGGCGCATTTGTATTAAAAGAAGGGGATCCTGTGATTGTGGAAACAGAACATGGTTTAGGCTTTGCAAAGATTGCCATTCCCCCTTTTGAACCTGAAAAATCCGATAAAAATTACAAACACATTGTTCGTGTGGCGACCAAGGAAGATTTTCTTAAAAAAGAAGAAATCAAAAAACTTGAAAAAAAAGCATACGATTTTTGTATCCAGACCATCAATGACCTTGACCTCTTAATGAATCTATTCAGTGTGGAAAGCACATTTGACAGGAATAAATTAACATTTTTCTATACAGCTGACGGTCGCATTGATTTTCGGGAGCTTATAAAACATCTTGTAAAAGAATTCAGCATTAGGATTGAAATGCGGCAGGTGGGTATCCGTAATTTATCCAAACACTGTGGCGGTGTTGGTAAGTGCGGCAGAGAGTTATGCTGTTCTTCATTTATGCACACCTTTGAACCTGTATCGATAAAAATGGCCAAAGAACAGGGATTGAGTTTGAATCCCACAAAAATTTCAGGCGTATGCGGCAGATTAATGTGCTGCTTAACCTTTGAAAATGAAACCTATAAAAAGCTCAAACGGCAAATGCCCAAATTAGGAAAAATAATCACGGTTTCAGAGGGCAAAGGGAAAGTGGTCCGACACAATGTTTTAAAAGAAAGCATCACCATCCGTATGGAAGACAGGACTGAAATTGAAAAATCCATCAAAGAATTAAAAACGTTTAAAAACAAAAATCAGGAAAAACCCAAATCATGAATAAGCATCATCAATATTATACCACCCCCATATATTATGTTAATGCAAAACCCCATTTGGGTCACGCATATACATCCATTGCAGCCGACGTTGCCACCCGCTTCAAAAAAATGGATGGATTCGATACATATTTTTTAACCGGTACGGATGAACATGGTGATAAAATTGTCCAGGCCGCAGAAAAACAATCCACAACCCCGAAAATCTATGCCGATCAAATCAGTCAGCTGTTCCAGGATCTTTTACCTGTGCTTTATGTGAAGAACAATCGCTTTATAAGAACCACCGACCCTGATCATATAAAGGTAGTTACAGCTATTTTAACCAAAATTTATAAATCCGGTGACATTTACTTTTCAAGCTATGAGGGGTTGTATTGCTATGGTTGTGAACAGTTTTATCAAAAACGGGATCTTATTGACGGCAAGTGCCCTGACCATGGTGTTGCACCTTCGACCATTAAAGAGTCCAATTATTTTTTTAAAATGAGCAAGTATCAGGAGTGGTTAATTGATCATATTAATGCCAATCCTGATTTTATCCGCCCAGAACAATACAAAAATGAAGTGTTGTCCTTTTTGAAGAACCCACTTGAAGACCTTTGTATCTCAAGGCCTAAGTCACGTCTGACCTGGGGCATTACCCTGCCCTTTGATAAAGACTATGTCACCTATGTCTGGTTTGATGCACTGGTGAATTATATATCAGCATTGGGGTATCCGGATGGCGAGTTGTTTAAACAATTCTGGTCCGGTACCCGGCATTTTGTGGCAAAAGATATCATAAAACCCCATGGCATTTACTGGCCCATCATGCTTAAAGCTGCCGGCATTGAACTTTATAACGGCCTTAATGTTCACGGATTCTGGAACGTTAAGGGCAGTAAAATGTCCAAAAGTATCGGCAATGTTACAGATCCTTTGCAGGTAACGGATGCGTACGGCATAGATTCGTTTCGATATTTTCTCATGCGGGAAATGGTCTTTGGCCTGGATGCCAACTTTACACAGGACAGTATTGTTTCCCGGATCAACTCGGATCTTGCCAATGATCTGGGCAACGTTTTTTCCCGTGTCCTTTCCATGAACCATCGCTATTTTAACGGCGAGGTCAAAGAAGCGGATACAAAAATTGAATCACAACAAAATCTCAGCCTTGCATCAGATGCCCAAGATGCCATTGATGCCTTTAAAAAAGCAATGTCCCTTTGTGAATTCCATAAAGGACTCGGTGCTATTTGGCAATTTATCAGTATTATGAACAAATATATCGATACCCAGGCACCCTGGGCCCTGGCCAAGGATGACGCCAATCTTCCGGTTCTTGAAACCGTGTTGTATAATTTAATTGAAGGTTTGCGGGTGGTCTCCTGCCTGATCTATCCCATTATGCCCGGGACATCCCTTACGATGCAAAAAACGATGGGCATAGCCAAGGATGATGATGAGTTTTTCACATTAAATGAAACCGTAACATGGGGACAGATTAAAAAAGGAAGTGTTATAAAAAAGCCACCGATTCTTTTCCCCCGAATTGATATAGACAAAACAAAGAAAAAACAGAGTGCTGTAAAACCCCTTAAACCTGCCCTTAAAGAAGAAATTACAATAAATGATTTTTCAAAAATAGATTTGCGAACTGCGACTGTTTTATCTGCAAAAAAAATTGAAAAATCAAATAAATTGTTAAAACTTACAGTTGATCTTGGCTCAGAAACCCGTCAGATCATTGCCGGTATTGCAAAGAGTTATTCCCCCGATGACATCATAGGAAAACAGGTCATTGTGGTCGCCAATTTAAAAGAGGCGGAACTTATGGGCGAAGTATCCCAGGGAATGATTCTGGCAGCTACAAACAAAAAGAAACTGGTATTATCCGGTTTTGAAAAAGATATTATTCCCGGAAAACAGGTTAAATAGTGGCTGACCGAAAACCCGTGTCTGGGCGAAAAGTTGCCCATATGCAAGGCGCAAGAAATGCTGAAACCGGAGTGTACTATTGTACATGAGGCCCGATTTATAATTTTGCAGCAACAAAGCAGATGGGTGCTGCCGACGGGTGGGTTTTCGTTCAAACACTAAATAGACGGCTTTGCTTTGGTAGGGGCTTACTCAAAGTGTAAAGTTATTTTTGACTGAGCCCCTAAACATTGATTTCACAGAGCAAAGGAATAAATAAGGTTCTCATTGGAAACTGAAAATACAGAAGATTCCTGGCGGAAATTTCAGTCCGGTTATCTGATCGAAAAAAAGAAAAAAGACACTCGGCAAAAAAAAATCCGGAATGGTTTGATTTGTATTGGTTTAGCATCATTGGGCATAGGTTTGATTTATTTTCTATTCTTTTCATCCCCACCCAGGGAAACAGCAATGATGAAATCTCTCAGCATGCCTGAACCCAGCGGACTAACCCGTAAAAAACAAAATGATAAACTGCAGGATGTCCAAAAAAATTATTTGTCAAAAAAGCAACTTACCCGGATCATCGCCAAAACCGATATCATCCGAACAGACAAAAACTTTTTTTTTATTGATACGCCGGAAGAAAGTTATCAGGTCACAACAAGCATAGACATTGAACTCCAGAAATACCTCCTCTCCCTTCTTGCGCGGTCAAAAAAACTGACCCGTGGTAAGCCCCAGAGGATTGCGTTGGTGGTCATGGAAGCTGCCACAGGAAAAATAATTGCAATGACAGGATTTGATCTTGGCAATCCAAATGCGAACCCCTGCACAGTATCTGACTATCCGGCAGCCAGTATTTTTAAAATAGTGACTGCGGCGGCGGCTGTTGAAGAACTAGGATATAATATACACACGCCATTGTATTTTAACGGCAACAAATACACGCTCTACAAGCGTCAGCTAAAGGAAGTTAAAAACAAGTATACCTATAAAATATCCTTTGGAAGAGCATTTGCTGAATCTGTAAATCCCGTGTTTGGAAAAATCGGGAAAAACTATCTTGGGAAAAAAAAATTAGAAGCCTATGCAGATGCATTTGGATTCAACCAGATAATTCCTGCAGATATTTCGTTTGAGTCCGGTGTGTTCAGTGCCGAGGGGAGTGAGTATCATCTGGCTGAACTTGGGTGTGGGTTCAATACGGATACCACGATATCACCTGTCTTTGGTGCCATGCTGATAAGCACAATCTTAAATTCAGGGCGTGTGGTGCTGCCAAGAGTTGTAGAACATGTTACCGATTCTAGCGGACAAATCATTTACAAAACTGAAAAAGCGGCTTATAAGAAGGCTATAGCACCGGAAACAGCAAAAACAATGATGCAATTAATGACCAAAACCATATCCCGGGGAACGGCAAGAAAGGCGTTCAGGGGATCAACAAAAGATAAGATTCTATCCAAATTAATGATTGGCGGAAAAACAGGTTCTCTTTATAATAGACAGCATACTGTTAAATATGATTGGTTCGTCGGGTTTGGAAAAGAAAAGAAAACCAACAGAAAAATTGCCATATCCGTTGTTGTCGGGCATCGAAAATATATCGGGACCCGTGCAAGTGCGTATGGCAAAATGATTTTAAAACAATACTTTAAAACCCAGAAAACTGCGACTGCAAATTTGTAAGAACTTTTTTTAAATAGTGGCTGACCGAAAACTCGTGTTTGGGCGAAAAGTTGCCCATATGCAAGGCGCAAGAAATACTGAAACCGGAGTGTACTACTGTACATGAGGATTTCAGGATTTTGCAGCAATAAAGCAGATGGGTGAGTTTTCGTTCAAACACTAAATATCAAATAACGGAGGGAATAATGATTCGTCCTGTTAAACGACTACACAAACGGATAAAACAGTTTCTTTCACTCAATATCGAATTAGGCACATCCATAATTCAGGCAGCTCCAGGCTCTTTGATTCTTTTTCCCAACCGACCTACAACATTTTTTTGTGGTATTTCCGCCTTTGTTGCCTTTAAATCATTAACAGATGATCACGCTTTAAACTTGGATAAAATAAAGGAAATGATCGGCATGGCAGGTGCCAGCATCATCCGGGACAACTCTGCTTCTAATAAATCAGGTGATCTGGAAAAGACCTATCTTGGCGGTGAAGACCTTTTAAATCAACTATTTAAAGAGTGCCGGGAACTAAAAACGGAAGCTGTTTTTGCACAACTTTTTTTTAACAGCAAGCATATGGATACATTGGTGTCTATAATTACATCCGTTAAACAATTGATCGACGATCAAAACCTTGCATTTCACAAGCAAAGTGCGAACCTGTCATCAATTGATGTGGATATTATCTCTTATCGCATTGAAAAACTTCAGGATATCAGGTGGTGCCTGAAAAAAGAAATCCTTGAAAACATTGATGCCATCAATAATCTTGGGATAAACCTTAAGACAAGCGGGCATCAGGACAGCTTAAAGGTGTTCAAAAGGATCAATGCCGTATTGAACAGCCTTGACAGACTTGAAGTCAGAGGAAGAGATTCTGCCGGAATTTCTGTCATCTTCAATTTTACCAAAGATGTATTTGAAAAATTCCGCACTGCCATGATCAAGGCCGGTCTTTCTGAACGATTAACACAAAGAACCAATCATACCGTGTTGACCAATAACAGCCTGACTATACATGATACTTACCCTGAAGACGGCTCCCATCTTGTTACCATCGCTTTTGTCTATAAATTTGCAGCAGAGATCGGGGCTTTGGGAGACAACATCGCCTTCATCCGCAGCCAGATAAAAAATGACCTCATGCTCCAACTTTTGTCCGGCTTTGAGTTTATAGGCAATTCCGTGTCTGCACATACCAGGTGGGCCTCGGTTGGAGATATTTCCCTTGCCAACTGTCACCCGGTTGATAACACGCCCACAGATAGAGAAATTGGGAAAAACGGTATTATCCATGTCTGCCTGAACGGTGATATTGATAACTATCTGGAATTAAAAACCGAATATGAAGCCCAATACGACAAAATCCATGAACAGATAAATACAGACACCAAATTGATCCCGCTTCAGATTGAACATTATTTAAGGCAGAACCATCCCCTTGAAGAAGCATTCCGTCTGGCTGTCAATGACTTTGAAGGCTCCCATGCCATCAGTATGCATTCGGACCTGTCTCCGGGAAAACTTTACCTTGCCCAGAAAGGCAGCGGTCAGACGATATTTGTAGGTATAGCAAAAGATCATTATATTGCAGCATCTGAACTTTATGGCATTGTTGAAGAAACCCAGGATTTTATCAAACTCAATGGCGAGGGCAAGGGGCAGATCGTCATCCTTGACCAGTACTCGTCAGGCGGGGTTGATGGCATTCGATCCATCTATTATGACAACTCACCCATAAAAATTAATGCCGATCAGATTCAATCCAGCCAGATAACCTCCAGAGATATTGATCGGCAAAATTACCCCCATTATTTTTTAAAAGAAATTTCTGAAGCACCAGGATCAGTTGAAAAAACACTTGAAAACAAATTCAAACTGTCGAAAAAAACAGGGTTATTTTCAACAAGTATTGAAAATAATGTCATCCCGACACCCCTTGAAAATGATTTTAAAAACAACCGTATTAAAAAGGTTTATTTTATTGGACAGGGAACTGCCGGTATTGCCGCACAAGGCTGTGCTGATCTTTTGAACTATTATCTCGGGGATCTGGATATTGACATCCGGGCCATGAAGTCCTCGGAACTGTCCGGTTTCCGTATTTCAGAAGGCCAAGACGACAATTCCATGTCAAACACGCTTGTTGTTGCCATCAGTCAGTCCGGTACCACCACAGACACCAACAGGACAGTTGACATGGTAAAAGCCTGTGGGGCCAAAACCCTTGCCATTGTGAACAGAAGAGATTCCGACCTGACCTTTAAAACAGACGGTGTATTGTATACCAGCTCCGGCCGTGACATAGAAATGTCGGTTGCATCAACCAAAGCATTTTATTCCCAGATTGCGGCAGGTACGGTATTAGGGCTCCATATTTCGTCCATTATTGGCAAACGATCCAAAGAATTCATCACCGAGCAGGTCAATGAAATTATGACCCTGCCCGATAAAATGAGAAAAATTCTTTCCATGAAAGAGCAGATCAAAGAATCAGCTTTTCGTCTTGCCGTATCCAAGCACTACTGGGCTACAGTCGGTTCCGGCTCCAATAAGACCAGTTCAGATGAGATTAGAATCAAATTAAGCGAATTATGCTATAAAACCATCTCTTCAGATTTCATTGAGGATAAAAAGCATATTGACCTGTCCAGCGAACCCTTGATCATTATCTGTGCCGCAGGTACAAGGGAGAGTGTTCTGGGCGACATTATTAAAGACACCGCCATCTTTCATGCGCACAAGGCCACCCCTGTGGTCATTACCACCGAGGGAGAAGACCGGTTTGATCTTTATGCCGAAGATGTATTTAAAATTCCTGCCACACTTGAACATTTTGCGCCTATATTAAACACCCTGGTTGGACATATCTGGGGCTATTATGCCGCCCTTGCCATCAATGAAGGATCTCGCTTCATGTACAAGGCAAGATCCGAAGTTCAGGATCTATTGGACGAATATACAGCCATGGGGCATGATGCCTATGAGGTGTTGTTGGAAAAGAAATTTAGAGAGACCATTGCTCAATTTTATCTTCGCTTTTCGAACAAAAGAAGACAAAATGGGTTTCCGGCCGCCATGGGTCTTGATACTGTCGCCAATATCACCTTATTGCTTAAATATTTATCCGGGCGTCTGCCTGTAGCCGATTTTGAAATTGATTTTGCCACCAAGGGCACACCAGCCAACATGCTGGATACATTTTTCGATACCATGGGACAGGCCATAAATACCATGGCACGACCCGTGGATGCCATCAAGCACCAGGCAAAAACAGTGACAGTGGGCACCAGCCGTATCAGTGAGAAATTTGAAGGGTTAATCTTTAATGAATTGTCAGCCAATGATATCCAGATTTCACAACTGACCAATAAGAATGTTCTGGTTCTAAAAAATCTTCAGGAAGTCATTGCAAACGTTAATGGCGGCTTTCTGTATCAGATTTCAGGATTGAGTCTTTTGGGAGAGGTCTCACGCAACACCAAAATAGATATTATTAAAAAAACAGGTGCGCTCAAAAATGATCATTCCAGAGTGGAAACAGACCATAAACTAAAAGGAACAAAAA
>JAKIUJ010000113.1 GCA_021647625.1 Desulfobacula sp. | reverse complement strand
CCATGCAATAAGCCCCTGTATATGTTAGTCACCTTGGCTTTATTACATGTTTTTGCTTGCTTGTCCAGTTTTATGTATAACTTATTATTATAATGAATCATATTCAATGGCGTGAAATCACCCTGTTAGACCCTCACCACGCTGAGCTTGATTTATAAATCCCGGCCAACTAAAAATTGTTTTCGAAACTCCCCTGGACTTTGATCGAACCACCGTTTAAATGCCCGCTGGAATGCGCTGGGTTCAGTAAACCCCAGCAGATAGGCTGTCTGGGTAGCGGTTAACCCTTTTATAAGATGGTCCCGGGCCAATTCTTTTCTTATGTCAACAAGCAGTTGTTTAAATGAGGTCCCCTCTTTGGCCAGATGTCTGTAAAGAGTAGAGCGGTCCATGTTCTGGACATCTGAAACGGTCTGGATAGTCACCTGCCCTGTATGAAGATTTTTTATAATATAATCCGCCACTCTTGACTTTAAAGAAAACGGGTTTCCAATCTTTTTTATGGACTTATCGGCATGTTTAACCAGAACAGCTTTTAAATAGGGATCCGGAGATACAATGGGAAGCCTCATGTCTTTTTTTTTAAACCGGACAAGATTTGCTTTTTTCCCAAATAACACAGGACAATGAAAAATTTTCTCATATTCTTTGATATATCCCGGATCATCATGCCGGAACCACACCTCAAGCGGAGTGATCTCTTTTGCACTTATTCGCCTGCCATACTCCAAGCTCAAGGAAAAATATTGTTCCGGGATCCAGCGGTTTTCAAACTCGGGAGCTGTATTGGTATAGGTAAAAATATAGTGGTCTTCTTTTTCAAAAATCCGGATTTGATCTGTTTCGCAGATCAATTGATCATAACGCGCCCATGACTGGACGGCCCCGAGAAGGGTATCGCAGTTCAGGGCAATAATGATGACAAAATGCATCAGATTGGGTCCGTAGTGTTTGCGAAGATGAAGCCCTATCGCCGAATCATGGGTCACATCCACCGCCATCTGCCAAAGGCTTAAAAACTGCGGCATGGTGATTCGGGCATCAGGATCATTCATCAAGCTGTGATTGATCCCGGTTGCATTTTCAATTCTGGATACAGATATGCCATAATCAGCCATAACATCGAATAAAACAATCGCGGCAATCGCCGATGTATTCTTTTTAATCTCCATACCCCTTTTATTTATTGCTTAAGGCTCACTCAAAAAACCTTTTATTGCAACCGATTACAACAAAACCGCTCTTTTGGATCATGGTTTTCTTTTTACTTGTTTTATATGATCGAACAGCTTTAATCAACAAACCGTAAAAGGTAGACAGGGTAAACACATGTAAATTCAGCAATATTACTGATACACACAGGGACGTCATGCATATGATATTAAAAAAAAGAATCAAAAAAATTGTCATAAAAATTGTCGTGATCTGTCGTGGCCGGGCGCTTCAGTCCGCTGCTAAGAGTGACCCGCAGGTTATGGGGGAGCTCAGGCGCTGGGATAAATCACTTATTATTTTAATGCAGGTGCTGCCAAAAGGCCCTGGCATGATTCTATCAAAACAAGGCAGAGAACTACGCTACCTTGGGTCAACACAAAAACAAGCTGATCTCGTGATCAATTTTAAAAACATTGAATGCGCATTCCCGGTTATGGCCGGGTTTATGAGCGCTGAAACAGGCTTTGCCCAGAACCGCATGACGGTTAAAGGAGATATTCCGCTTGCCATGAGCCTGATACGATGTATCAACCGCATACTCACCTTTCTGTTTCCCGGATTCATCAGCCGCCGTATTTTAAAACGGGTAGCCCCTTTTACCTTAAAAGAACAAATAATTCGTTTAAAAATTTTAACATTAGGCATTCCCTTTGGACACTGATACAATATCTCGTTTAGGAGCAAATATGATCCCGACACACTATGAATTTAACAACCCTGTTAAAATTATCTCCGGCAGCAAAGCGGTTGACAACCTTCCCTTTGAACTTGAACAATTGGGTGTAAGCCGTCCTCTTATCATCACAGACCAGGGTGTTGCAGGGGCAGGGCTTTTGAGCATTGTCAAAAATGCCTGCTCAGATTCGAATATATCCATTGGTGCAGTCTATGACCAGACACCACCGGACTCTTCTTTATCCACAGTTAAACAGATTGCCGGCCTCTACAGAAAAACCCAATGCGATTCATTTGTTGCCGTTGGTGGCGGCTCTGCCATCGATACAGCCAAAGGGGTAAATCTGATTATTTCAGAAAACTCTGATGACCTGTCACAATTTGCCGGTGCACAAATCATTAAAACACCCGCAAAACCATTGATTGTTATTCCCACAACATCGGGCACCGGATCTGAAGTGACAATGGTGGCGGTCATTTCTGATACAGACCGGAATTTAAAAATGGCATTCACCTCCCACCACTTGCTGCCAAACGTTGCCATCCTTGATCCCCGCATGACACTGACACTACCTGCGTCAATGACGGCAGCCACAGGGATGGATGCTTTAAGTCATGCCATGGAAGCATTTATCAGTTTACAAAAAAACCCGATTTCAGATGCCTTTTGCCTGTCTGCCATCAAATTGATCGGCAAAACACTGCCCCTGGCAGTTAAAAACGGTAAAGATCCGGATATTCGGCTTACCATGGCCAATGCCGCCACCATGGCCGGTATTGCTTTCTCTAATGCCATGGTCGGGGTGGTGCACGGCCTGGGACATGCTGCCGGTGCCGTCTGTCACATCCCACACGGGGTTGCCATGTCCATCTTTCTACCCTTTGGCCTGGAATACAATATAGCTAAGGAAGAAAAACGGATCGGCCGGATGCTGCTTTCCCTGGCCGGAGAATCCATTTATTTAAACATCCCTGAAAACAAAAGGGCCGCGGGCACGGTTAAGGCTGTCAGGGCATTGCAAAAAACGCTTTATGAACACTGCGGTCTGCCGTATACGCTCAAACAGGCCGGAGCAACCCGTGACAAACTTGATCAGATTGCTCAAAAAACAATGGATGACGGTGCTCTTGGATTCAATCCAGAGGCGGTTGAGCTTGATGATGCACTAATGCTTCTCAATCGGGCCTATGAATAGTGTTTGAACGAAAATTCACTCATCTGCTGCGTTGCTTCGAAATCCTTAAATCCTCATGTACTGTAGTACACTCCGGTTTCAGAATTCCTTGCGCCTTGCATATGAGCAATTTTTCGCCCAAACACAAGTTTTCAGGCAGTCACTAGTTAAAAAAGGGGAAATATGAAACAGATTATTGGAACAAGCAACCGGGTATTGGAGATTGACCTTAACACAAATACCCAATCCGTCTACGAGGTCACAGACCGAGAACGACGGCTTTTCCTGGGTGCCAAAGGATTGGGATTAAAACTTTTATTTGACCGGATGACACCGGGCACAAATCCGCTTGGACCCGACAACATGATAGCTTTTATGCCGGGAGTGCTCATGGGCACAGGCGGCCCCTGCTCGGGCAGATTTGAGGCTATCAGCAAGTCTCCTTTAACCGGTATCATGATCACATCCTCCTGTGGCGGACCCTTTGGACTTTCTTTAAAGACAGCAGGCTGGGACGGCCTGATTATTAAAGGTAAGGCCGATGAGCCAATATTCTTAGATATAAATGAGAAGGGCGCAACCTTTGAAGATGCCGCACACCTTTGGGGCAAAGAGATCCCCGATGCCCAGGCTGTTTTGGATGAGAAAAAAGCCAAATCAATTGTCATAGGGCCCGCAGGGGAGAACCAAGTCCTTTATGCCAATATGGCATCCGGCCATAGATTTCTAGGCCGGGGCGGCGTTGGCGCCATCATGGGATCTAAAAACCTGAAAGCTATCCGGGCACACGGCGGCGTATTTACCATCAAGCCTGCAAATCAAAGGTTATTTAAAAAAACCAAGGCCCGGGCACTGGCTTATATCAAACAAAACAAAATGACATCGGAACAATACCCGAATTATGGAACCGCTTCAAATGTGCGACCCTGCATAGAAGCCGGAATTTTGCCCATCAAAAACTTCCAGGACGGAACCCATGAACTTGCAGACAAGGTATCCGGCGAAGTCATGGCGCAAAAGCACAATACCAGCCACCAGACTTGCAAACCCTGCACCATTAGATGCGGTCACAAAGGAACCTTTAAAAAAGGCCGGATGTCGGCACCGGAATTTGAAACCATAGGGCTTTTGGGTACAAGTCTTGGCATCTTTGATTTAGATACCATAGCACAGTTCAATCAACTTTGTGGAAAACTCGGCCTGGATACCATTTCCACAGGCGGTACATTGGCCTGGGTCATGGAAGCTACCGAAAAAGGCATAATTCAAACTGATCTAAAATTTGGGTCATCCCAGGGCATAGAGCAAGCAATTCTTGATATAGCGAATATGAACGGATTTGGTGCTCAAATGGCCATGGGCAGTAAATCATTGTCACAAGAGTTTGGAGGACGTGATTTTGCTATCCATGTCAAGGGATTGGAAATGGCGGCCTATGATCCACGGGGATCTTTTGGTCAGGGTCTTTCCTATGCCGTTGCCAATAGGGGGGGATGTCATCTGTCTGCATATATGATCGGGCAGGAAATCTATTTTAAACTGTTAAAGCCGGATTCCGATTTTGGGAAGGCCAGATGGGTGAAGTTTTTTGAAGATATCACCTGTTGTATCAATTCGTTGCAGACCTGCCAGTTCACCATGTTTGCCTTTCTTTTGGAACCCCCTTTGGCCAGATACACCCCGGATTTTTTTCTGGGGCCGCTGATGCAGTACATACCCACGGTTGCCATACCCTTAATTGATTTTTCCATTTATACCAATCTTTGGCAATCGGTCACCGGCATACCGGTTTCAAACGCTGAATTTTTAAAAGCCGGGGAGCGAATCCACATCCTGGAAAGATTAATGAACACCCGCGAAGGCATCAATCGTCACGACGATGTTCTGCCGGCTCGCATGATGAACCAGGGGCGCAAATCTGATACCCAGAACAAAAAAGTGACTCTGGATAAAATGATCTCCCAATATTATTCGCTTCGCGGATATGATCCCAATGGCATTCCATTGAAAAAAACAATTAAGCTATTAGGGATTTGTTAAGCCTTATCAATCCCGTCATTTCAACTTCAATCCCAATTTTAATCTTGACTTGGGATTGAAGTTTTCTTACAAATATCCCAAGTTAAGAAACAAGCTGTAAAGAATGTGTTTTAATGTATAGCAATGGGTTGCAAAAATGCAATGCCCTCTATTTTTATATGATCTCATTACTTGATTGAATGCCCGAAAGGTAAATACCGGGGCTGAATACCAGGAAGGATGGAAAAAGTGGATTTTTATGAACTAGTACGCGGACCTTTGGCAATGCTCTCATTTGCCATCTTGATTATCGGACTCTGTTTCCGTCTGGTGATATTTTATTCAAAAGGAACCAATCCGAAAATGCTCTATCCAAAAGAAAATCTGAGTAATGGATTCAAATCCATATTTTTCGGGATTATTCCTTTTGCCACGCGTTTCATGAGAGACAGACCCCTGTTTACAATCATCACCTTTTTGTTCCATGTGTGTGTACTGACTGTGCCTGTGTTTTTTATGGCCCATATTGTTCTCTGGTTTGAGTCCTATGGCCTTTTATGGCAGGGGATATCAAATACCATGGCTGATTATATGACACTGTTTGTCATGTTTGCCTGCATCTTCTTTTTTATCCGAAGGCTGACGGTCAAAGAGATTAAGATGGTAAGCCAGCCATCCGACTTTATCCTGCTCATCCTGATTTTTGTTTCATTTTTAACCGGTTTTTTAGCATTCCATCAATTCGGTCCCTATAGACCGATCCTGATATTGCACATACTGTCCTGTGATATTCTTATTGCCATGATCCCCTTTTCAAGACTCCGGCACATGATTGCCTATCCCTTTTCACGATATTATATGGGCGCAGACTTCGGACCATCCCTGGAATCACAAGATTGGTAATCCCGGTAATGGTAACCCCAAGACTGCAACCATAAAAAGGAAAAACCATAATGAAACTTAAAAAACAAATATGCGTACTTATACTGTTCACACTTTCGGTATTGTTTTTGTACCAGCCGCTTCTTTTTGCCACAGACGATTCAACTATTGCAGTTTCAAAAAAAAGACCGATGCCTGAATTTGATCACACGCTCCATGAAGATGCTTTAGAAGAACCCGGATGTGGTGCCTGTCACCATATTTTAGATGAAACATCCAATAAGCTGATTTATTCACAAGGAGATGAGTCCAATTGTTCCGAATGCCATGCCCAAACAGCCGTTGATGATATTCCAGGCTTAAGGGAAGCCAATCACGCAAGCTGTACCGCCTGTCACCGAGACTTGAAAAAGGTCAAGGAACCAGCCGGTCCCACCACCTGTGGTGAATGTCACAAGAAATAATTTTAAGGATAAACTATGATGACCACACATATTGATTCAAAACCAGGCTTAACTGACGGGGAAAGCGCTTTAAGCTCTTCTGAGTACATTGAAAAACTAAGAAGGATCTTTGACAAGTATACCAGCACCAAGTTTTTTGCAATGATCAATGCATGCGTGAATTGTGGTGCCTGTGCCAAGGCCTGCCATTATTATTGTTCCGAAGAAAAGCCCGAGCATATTCCAGCCAACCGGATTAAAATTCTTTCCAAGATTCTTTCCGATTATTTTCATCCCATAAAATCAAAAATCGGCCTGGGCAAGAGCCAAAACCCCATGGACAACCCTGATTTTGATGCGCTTTACAAGGCTGCCTTTGAAAAGTGCACGATCTGCGGCAATTGTGCCCTGGCCTGCCCCATGGGTATTAATACCGGTGATATCATGTATATGGCAAGAGCCCTTCTTTTCGGCCTTGGCCGTCTGCCGTCCGGGCTCATAGATCCTGTAAATACCACCCTTGAAACCGGAAACTATCTGGGACTTGATAAAGAAGATTTTATCGATACCATCGAATGGCTGGCCGAAGAAATGGAAGAAGACATGGGAGAGGGATTTACACTTCCCATTGATAAAATGGACACTGAAGTTCTCTATATTCCCCATCCCTTAACCCTGAGAGATCTTCCTTTTCTTCTCATGGATGAGCTCAAAATCCTGTCTGCTGCAAAAGAAAACTGGACGCTTTCAACCCACGGGTTTGACGTTGCCAATTATGCATTTTACCAGGGCAGCAAAGAAAATGCAGCCCAGGTGGCCGGCAATCCCCTGGCGGCCCGTAAAATTATTAATGCAAAATCCCTGGCCCTGGCGCCCTGCGGACATGGATATCGCGTTTTAAAGCATGAAATGGAGAAAATTTTAGGAGAACGGTTTGATTTTCCCATCTACACTTTTGTGGAACTCATTGATCAATATATCTTAGATGGCCGTCTGGTCCTTGAAAAAGACCTGTTTGAAGGCCCGGTCACCTATCATGATCCCTGCAATATCGGCCGTCGCGGTGGTGTAATTGAACCGCCCCGCAGGGTCATCAGAGCCTTAACCACCAATTTTGTTGAAATGACCCCGACAGGTGTTCACAACTATTGCTGTGGGGGTGGGGGCGGTCTTGCATCCACTGGAAGTCTTGGGCACATTCGTCATAGAATGGGAAAAATAAAAGCAGATCAAATACGGGCAACAGGGGCAAAAACCGTTGTCACCGGATGCTTTAACTGCAAAAACCAGATCCGGGATATTGCTAAAAATTATGACCTGGATTACGAGGTAAAAAGCATTGTTGAAGTGGTTGCAAACGCCATAAAATTGTAAAATACTATAATGTCCATATTTGTTATCTCGGATATCTTCGGCAAGACACCTGCCCTTAAGCGATTGTGTGATATGCTGTCTAAAAAAACAGACATTGAAATCATAGATCCCTATGGGGGAATTGACCCGTCATTTAACTCCGAAGCCCTGGCCTATGAACGTTTCATGGGGCAGGTTGGCCTGGACAAATATTGCACCATCATAGAAGACTGACTGGTTCCGGTTAAACCGGAAACGCTTATCATCGGTTTCAGTGTAGGTGCCTCTGCCATCTGGCGCCTTTCCCAAAACGACTCGCTGTCCAAAATAACAAAGGCCATTTGTTTTTACAGTTCACAGATCAGACATTTTATGAATATCCAACCCAACTTTGATGTGGAATTAATCTTTCCGGAATATGAGCCGCATTTTGAAGTGGATGGCATGATTAAAAAACTAATGAACACACCCCGTGTCTCCTGCCACAAAGCACCTGGAAATCATGGCTTCATGAATGAATTGTCAAAAAATTTTAAAATAAAATGTTTTACAGAACATACCGAATACTTATTAAAAATTATCTCACACTACATTAAAAAATAGGGATCAACATCCACAGCCAGACTGACCCCTGTTTTTGAACTCAGTGCCGGGTCCTGCAACATCGATTTTACCAGACGATTGATCAGACTTGCAGACGGGCTTTTAACAAGGATCTGCCACCTGAAGCGGGATGATATCTTCTGGATAGGCGCTTCAATGGGACCCAGCACCTGGATCATTTTTCTCTCATCTTCTTTTTTTGTATCAATGAGTGCGGCAAGCACCTGTGCTGTCTTATGGGCGAATTGTTTTGCTTTTTCACGAATGGTTCCGGAAATTTTAAGCTGAATCATCCGGGAGAACGGCGGATACATCAATGCCTTTCTGAACGGTGCTTCATGTTGAAAAAATGCGAGAAAATCCTGTTCTTTTGAAGTTTCTATCGTAAAATGATCCGGGCTGTAGGTCTGCATGACCACCTTGCCCTTGGTCTCTCCCCGTCCGGCACGGCCTGCCACCTGTGCTAAAAGTTGAAAAGTCCGCTCTCCGGCTCGAAAATCCGGCAGGCTTAAAGAAAGATCTGCGCACACGACCCCCACAAGGGTAATGGAAGGAAAATCATGTCCCTTGGCCAGCATCTGGGTGCCGACAATGATATCCACATTCCGGTTCTGGATATCCCTCAGCATTCTTATAATAGAACCCTTTTTCGCGGTGGTATCCTGGTCCATCCTGGAAACTCTCGCATCCGGAAACATCTCTTTGAGCATGGACTCAATTTTCTGCGTACCAAATCCAAGGGGCCTGATCTTGTCTGAACCGCAGGAGGGACATTTCACAGACGCCGGCCTGTTGAACCCGCAAAGATGACACCTATATTCATTCACTGTCTTGTGAAGGGTCATGGTCACATCACAATATTTACACAATAAAGATTCTCCGCAATCCCTGCAGACAGGGGATGTGGCATATCCCCGGCGGTTAAGAAAAATCAATGCCTGGTTCCCCTGATTCAAACACGCACGTATCTCTCTGGCAAGCAATGGTGAAATAACCCGATCACTGCCCTTCACATCTTTAAAATCTTTAAGGTCCACCAGGGTAATCTTTGGCAATTGATGTTTGTTTACTCTTTTTTCAAGGGTAAGAAGTTCAAACCGTTTTAAAACAACATTCTGATAAGACTGTACAGATGGAGTGGCTGATCCCATCACCACAGGGCAATCACTGAATTTTGCCCGGACAACAGCCAGATCTCTTGCATTATATCTTAATCCGGTTTCCTGTTTATAGGATGAGTCATGTTCTTCATCCACAATGATCATTCCAATATTCTCAAAAGGAGCGAAAACAGCTGATCTTGCACCAATAACGATCCTCACCTTTTTCAATGCAATTTTGCGCCACTGATCCAAAAGTTCCGCTTTGGTAAGAGATGAATGGATCACGGCCACATGCTCACCAAATCTTGCCCGAAAACGCCTTTCTGTCTGGGAAATTAATGAAATTTCCGGAACCAGAACAATGGCTGTTTTTTCTCGATCCAGGGCATCCTGAACCAATTTCAGATAGACTTCTGTTTTTCCGGACCCGGTTACACCGAAAAGCAGATAAGGGCAATATCCCGTATCCCATTTTGAACGAACCTGACTCAACACAGTTTCCTGCTCGTCGGTTAAAACCGGTGGTGTGTCAGGCTCTACGGGATCCCCCAGGGGATCTCTGAAGACTTGTCGTTCAACAATATCAAGATACCCTGCAGCAGCCATTGGCTTAATCAAAGAGGGGGCCGTGGGAACAATCTGCCTTAAACCGGTTAAAGAGATCTCTTTTTTCTCACTTACAATGCCTAAAATTGTTTCTCTTTTTTTTGACATGCGAAGCGGTTCTCTGGGCCCTGTTCCAGGACTTAAAAACTTCTCTTTTTTTATTTTTGGACCATCTTTTTTCAACACGGCAGAAACCGTTATCAGGTCCGATTTTTCCATTTTTTGCAAAAGAGCATTAATGCGGGGATTGGTGCTGTGTTTTTTCAATTGTTTAATGGTGCAGTTGTCCCGGTTGAGAACAAAGTCTATCACCTGAACCTGGGCCGGTATCAATGTATTTTCACTGAACTTTTGCCTCCCGGTATCCGTTATAAACACACAGGAGATATCATGACGGTCCAATCCGGCCGGCAATGCTGATTTAATCACTTCTCCCAAAGGGAAAATATAGTAGCCTGATATCCATTTGAAAAAATTAATTTGATCTTCCGGGAACAAGGGGTGGTCATCTAAAAGGCTTATGATATTTTTTGCCTTAAATCCCTCACAGGTGTTCTTACCGCAAAGAATATACCCTGTCACCCGTCTTCTGCCAAAGGGAACCAGCACACGCATCCCCGGCAGGCAACTGGTTTTTAAATGTTCAGGTATTTTATAAGTATATGTCTGCCTCATTGGCAGGGTTACAGCAACGCTGATGTAAGACGTATTTATCATCCGTTCTATTGTGCATAAAATAGAAAATATTACAACTTAATTCACTTAACCCACAAACGTTCACCCAGGGTAAACGCATGTAAATTCGGCATGATTTTTAATTCTTTGTCTTACAGGTACTTATGCAAAACGATAATTCCATTTGTGTTTACCGTCAAACCGTAACTACCTGAAATCATTAATATGGGAAAGTTACATGCGTTAGCCCTGAACGTCCACCATGGATATTTGCTTGACGATGATTATGGATTTTAATATTGTCCGGATGACAATTTTGTCCCTGGGAATTATTAAAGATAAGGAGATGCCATGACCGTTTTCATAGAGGACCATCCTCTCATAAAGCACAAACTTGGATTAATGCGGCAAAAGGATATAAGCACCAAGGATTTCAGAGATTTAGCCTCGGAAGTTGCACGGCTTTTGACCTATGAAGCCACCAAAAGCCTTGAGACAGAAAAAAAGGTAATTCAAGGGTGGGCGGGTAATGTAGAAGTCGAAAAAATAAAGGGTAAAAAAATCACCATTGTTCCCATACTAAGAGCTGGATTAGGGATGATGGATGGAGTCTTTGACTTGATTCCCTCTGCCAAGGTAAGCGTGGTTGGTTTTTATCGAAATGAAGAAACCTTAAAACCCGTACAATATTATTTTAAAACAGCAAATGCCATGCAGGAGCGAACCGCCTTAATCCTTGACCCAATGCTGGCCACCGGCGGCACATTGATTGCCACCATTGATCTGCTTAAGCAAGTCGGCTGTAAATCAATTAAAGGATTATTCATCGTTGCAGCACCGGAAGGCATTAAAAGAGTTGAAGAAAAACATCCTGACGTTGATATTTACACAGCAAGCGTGGATGAGTGTCTTAATGATGTCGGATATATTTTGCCGGGTCTTGGAGATGCCGGAGATAAAATATTTGGCACTAAATAAATTAAATTCATAAAAATAAAGAAAGGTAGAAACAAAACATGTCCCAGACAGATTATAATTTTCAGGTAAAAGATTGTTTTTTAGGTGCTCAAATGCTTTTTGTCGCGTTTGGCGCACTGGTTCTTGTACCGCTCCTAACCGGACTTGACCCCAATGTTGCTTTATTTACAGCAGGCATTGGCACCTTGGTTTTTCAGATCATTACCAAAGGTCGAATCCCTATATTTTTAGCATCTTCTTTTGCATTTATTGCACCCATCATTTACGGCGTACAGACTTGGGGAATCCCGGGAACCATGTGTGGTCTTGCTGCGGCTGGTGTTGTCTATATCCTGTTGAGTTTTCTGGTCCGGATTCAAGGTGGCGATGTTATCAAAAAAGTATTGCCTCCTGTGGTTACCGGCCCTGTTATTATGGTCATAGGATTGATCCTGGCCCCGGTTGCCGTGTATATGACCATGGGAAAAACAGGTGATGGAGCCGTTGTTCTATTTTCCCAGACCAAAGCTATGATCGTGGGTCTTTCAGCGCTTGGAACCACTATTCTTGTTTCTATTCTGGGCAGGGGCCTTTTCAAACTGATCCCCATTCTCTGCGGTATTGCAGTGGGATATATTTTGTCTTTATTTTTTGGATTTGTTGATTTTATTCTAATACTAATTATTAACTCAATTTCTTCGCTTTCAATGATTGGTTCATGAACCTCTTTATTTGTAAAAGGGTGACACTTTAAAAGGTTAGTAAGGTAAACATCTTGACGGGCTATACCTAAAACTTTTTCTATCATGGCTGTAAGCATCTCTCCACTTCGACCTAAAAAAGGTTTACCTTGCGTATCTTCTACTTCTAAAGGAACATCTCCAATAAACATAATATCTGCATTTTTATTTTCTCTCGATATTTATACACTATTTTTTATTTTCGAGTTATATACTGAGACTTTATTTGTTTTTACCCTTTTATTTTCAACTGTTCTATTTATTAAATCAATTAATAGTCATGGTTTTTTACATTTGATTATCAGTGGTATTCTTATTGGATTGTCTGCATTAATAAGACCAATAGCAATTTTTTTACCAATAGTTTACATTGCCATAATCTTCTTTTTCGACAAACACTCTGTTTCCCTGAAAATTTTTAAAACCGGTGTTTTATCAATTTCATTTCTACTCAATACATCTTGCATAGTACGAGCATACGTGTTAGCACTTTTTGCACCTTCTTTATGATTTAATGATGCAATGTATTCAGGAATAGTCTTAAGAATATCTGTAGATAGATCTTTAATATTCATTACTTTATCAGCAGTACCTTGAAACACACCAATTACAGGCATTTTAACATCCGGATTAAGCATTG
>JAKIUJ010000112.1 GCA_021647625.1 Desulfobacula sp. | reverse complement strand
AATATCTTGCCGGACCGGGTTTTTGGCAGTCTTTGAACCACGGTTGCGGTCTTGAAGTCTGCAACGTGTCCTATACGTTCCCGAACACTGGCGATAACTTCTTTTATAATTTTACCATGGTCTTTGCTGGCCCCTGCTTTCAAAACCAGAAATCCCATTGGAATTTGTCCTTTGAGTTGATCTGCAACCCCTAAAACGGCGCATTCCGCAACTTCCGGATGATCGGCCAACACCTCTTCCATGGCCCCTGTGGAAAGTCTGTGACCCGCAACGTTAATGATATCATCGGTCCTGGCCATCACGTAAACATATCCGTCCTCGTCGATAAATCCTGCATCTGAGGTCGTGAAATAGCCTGGAAATTCATCAAGATAGGCAGATATAAATCGTTCATCGTTTTTCCAAAGCGTCGGCAGGGTGCCCGGGGGCAGCGGCAGTTTTACCGCCAGGGTGCCGATATCCCCGTTCGGGATCTGCTCACAATCCTGGTTCAACACCTGGAGATCCCAGCCGGGCACAGCTTTGGTGGGGGAACCATGCTTAACCGGCAGGGGTTCGATCCCCATGCAGTTTGCTGCGATGGCCCAGCCTGTTTCCGTCTGCCACCAATGGTCAATTACCGGGACGTTAAGATTTTTTTCCGCCCATTTAAGCGTGTCAGGGTCAGATCGCTCGCCTGCCAAAAAAAGGGCTTTAAAGCATGAAATGTCATAGTCACAAAGGAGTTCGGCATCCGGGTCATCCCGCTTGATTGCCCGAAAGGCCGTGGGTGCTGTAAAAAGAGTTTTAACCTTGTGCCGGGAAATCACCCGCCAGAATGCACCGGCATCAGGCGTCCCCACAGGTTTTCCCTCAAACAGAACCGTGGTGCATCCTTTTAACAAGGGGCCATATACAATATAGGAATGCCCCACAACCCACCCCACATCCGAGGCTGCCCAGAACACATCTCCTTCATCCACATCGTAGACTGCCTTCATGCTCCACTTGAGGGCAACCATATGGCCTCCGTTGTCCCTGACAACACCTTTGGGCCGGCCTGTGGTGCCCGAGGTATACAATATGTAAAGCGGGTCTGTAGCCTTAACAGGTACGCATTCCATGGGGCTTGCCACTGCCATGGCCTCTTTCCAGTCCACATCCCTTTTAGTATCCATAAAGGCTTTTTCCATCCACCTCTGGAGGATAATGGATTTATCCGGTTTGTGGCTGGCGATATTGATCGCTTCATCCAGGAGGGGTTTGTATGGGATAATCTTTTTTGTTTCAATACCGCAGGAAGCCGAAACAATCACTTTGGGTTTTGCGTCATCTATTCGGGTGGCCAGCTCTTTTGATGCAAAACCACCGAACACAACCGAATGAACCGCTCCGATTCTTGCACAGGCCAGCATGGCGATGGCTGCTTCCGGGATCATGGGCATGTATACAACAACCCGATCCCCTTTTTCGACCCCATTGTCTGCTAAGACACCGGCAAATGTGGCGACTTCATCTCTTAAATCATTATACGTATATTGCTTGATTGTATCTGTGACAGGGCTGTCATATATCAGCGCCGGCTGTTCACCGAGGCCGTTGGCGATATGGTAATCAAGTGCATTAAAGCAGGTGTTGGTGATTCCATCTTTGAACCATTTGTAAAAAGGTTTGTTTGAATCATCCAGAACCTTGTCCCATTTTTTATACCAATAGCAGTCGTTCGCTGCTTTTGCCCAGTAGCTTTCGGGATTTTCAATGGATTCGCTGTGTTCTTTGGAAAGTGAAGTTGCCATATAGGCTGCCCCTTTTTTAAAAGATTTATTAGCGGTTGCTGATAACTATAATGTGTAATTAGCAATAGGTGTGCCGGGATTGTTTAATAAATTATCCGGGGGGCTAAGACGGAAACGGGACTTGTTTATGCGTCATTTTTTTACTGAATGGTATTTAGCTGCCGGGTTAAGCTATGGCGGGCGGAAATGTCCCATTTTACAACTATGGTTGTAGTAAGAGGGTGATTGTAGTAGATATTGAGCAAGAATGGGCGATTGTGTCTCAAAAAGTCAAATTAAAGCCCAAGAGTTTTGATTTTTCTGAAAAGTGACCGTCGATCAATACCCAAATCCCGGGCCGCTTTTGTTTTATGCCATTTGTTTTTTTCAAGGCAGTGCAGGATCATCTCTTGTTCCACCTGTTGTATCCGCTGGGTCAAGGTCTGGGTGGATGAAAAATCAGTGGAGGTTGAATCGAACTCTTTGACCCTATTGTTTTTATCATGACCAATCTCTAAAAATTCCATTTTTTGGAGGGTTAAGTATTGCTGGACAGCATTCTGCAGTTCCCGCACGTTTCCCGGCCAGTTATAAGCCACCATTTTTTCTACAATATGATCGGGAATCATCCGTATGGCCTTGTCGTCAGAGAACATCTGGATAAAGTGCTGAATAAGCAGGGGCAGGTCTTTTTTTCTATTCTTTAAAGCCGGCATATAGATGGGAATGATATGTATCCTATAGAAAAAATCTTTTCTGAAGTTACCGTTTAATAACTCTTTTTCAAGATTTCTGTTGGTGGCGGCAATGATTCTCACATCGGCTTTTTTTGCCGTGCTGCACCCGATGGGGGTATATTGACCGCCTTCCATTGCACGAAGAAGTTTGACCTGGAGAATTTTGCTTAACTCTCCGATTTCATCCATGAAAAGGGTGCCGTGATTCGCTGCTGCCAGATATCCCTGCTTGTCCCTATCGGCACCGGTGAATGCGCCTTTTTTAAACCCGAAGAATTCACTTTCGAATAAGCTGTCCGGAATGGCGCCGCAATTTACGGTTATATAATCATTTTCTCCCCGGAAACTGAGCTGGTGAATCGTTTTTGCCACAAGCTCCTTACCGGTTCCGGAATCTCCATAGATGATCACATTTGCATCAGACTCCGCCGCCTTGAGGATCTCTTCATACACCTTTTGCATAGCATCGCTTTTGCCAACAATGAACCCTAAGCCCGAAGTTTGTTTCAGAGTGGATTTGAGCCTTATATTTTCTTTTTTGAGCCGTGTTTCATTGCCTATGATTTTTTCTTCTTTTGCCTTTTGTTTCGTGATATCCGTGGCAATGAACTGGAAGCTGTATTCTCCCTTATCCGCATCAAAAACCCTGAAGCTTGTCATGTCATACCACCGTTGATAGTGGGGATTAAATTTCTCGTATTGAATGGTCTGTTTTTTCAACACTTCTTCCATGGGACACTTTTTACAGGGCTCTTCAACACCGAAAACAACCTGATAGCAAAATTTATTTTTTGCATCTTTTCCATAGTAGGAAACCATTTTCCGGTTCATAAATTCAAACCGATAATCCCGGGTAACAATATAAATAAATCCATGGAATCGATCGATGATTTCCAACAGTCTTTTCTGGCTCTCTTTTAGATCAAGGGTTCTTTTTTCAACTTCATGCTCAAGAAATTTACGATATTTCCTGTTTTCAAATACCAGTTTTGATTTTTCAAGAGCCTCTTTGACGTTGTGCTCAAGCAAGGCCATGTCCAATACAGGCTTTGTAATAAAATCATAGGCGCCCAATCGTAATGCCGAGACGGCATCCCCCATGCCGCCTTCGCCTGTGACCACAATTACCGGTGTTTCCGGGGATCGTTTTTTAAGTCTGGAAAGCACCTCAAGGCCATCAATTCCCGGCATTCTCAAATCAAGCAGCACCAGATCGGGTTGTTGGTTTTTAAAGGCTTCAAGTCCTGTCTTTCCATCCAGGGCCTGGATTATGGAAAACCCGCTGTCTTCAAGATAGACAGTCATATTTTCAAGCATGATCGGTTCATCGTCAATGATCAATATTTTTGAACCTGAAAAATTGTTTTTTTCCATGGCTAAATAAGTTCCTTATAGATGCTAATGGTTACCTTAACGTTAAGGTTTGCCCCGGCAATGTTGGGATTTATTCTTCACAGGGCAGGGTGATCATAAATGTTGCCCCCAGGCCGGGTTCGGATGTTACGGTAAATGTCCCGTTATGGTTCCGGGTGACAATATAATAGGCAACGGACAGGCCCAAACCTGTACCGGACCCAATGGATTTGGTTGTAAAAAAAGGTTCAAATATTCTTTTTTTGACATCTTTATCCATGCCAGGTCCGTTGTCTTCAATGATTAATTTTACGGACTTCTCCCCCTGGGCCACCGAAATTTTTATCATGGGTTGGGCATGACCTTTTTTGTTTTCCCATACCGCCTGTGCTGCATTTTTTAACAGGTTTAATATAACCTGTTCAATTTCACTGGGAATGCAGATTGCCTTTTTAACGCCGGGCTCGAAATTTAGGATAATTTTGATACTTTTAAAATCATATTTCTTTTTAAGCTCGTAATCATAGGTGGCAAGTCCCACGGATGAGTCAATGAGATGGGACAGATCAACTGCGATTTTGACAAGATTTTTTTTTCTGCTGAAGCTGAGCATATTGGAAACAGTTCTTGCGGTTCTGTCAACACTGGTACGGATATCTTCTAAAAATTTAATAATCTGTCGCTTTTCCAGATAGGCATGGATAGTGGTAAGGTCCGTTCCAAGGTTCTGGGCCGTCTTTATATTTGCTTCAAGATCAGGTGAGACTCGTCTTAAAATGTTTTGCGCACTTTGGACAATGCAACCTATGGGATTGTTGATCTCATGCGCCATGCCTGCAGAGAGCCCGGCAATGATTTTCATTTTTTCGGTCTGCACCATGAGATCTTTTATTTTCACCCTTGCGGAAACGTCATCAATGCGGATCACACTGCCATGACCCACTTCTCGGGTCAAAGGATAAACAACGATATCAGCCCACACCCCCTCTCCCTTTAAAGGATGGACTATTTTTTCTTTCATCTGAATTTGTTTGTTACAATTGGCTGCGTCAGCCATGCCCATGGCAATATCGAGTTCCGGGAAAATGGTGGTTAATTTATTTCCTTTTGCTTCAAACACCGGGATGCGGCTTGTTTTTTCAGCTTCCTTGTTCCACATGGTCACAATTCCTTTTGTATCCACACCAATGAGTACGGACGGCATGGAATCAACGATGGCTGACAGGTATAGTCGAATTCTCGCCATTTCCTTTTCTGTTTTTCTCTGCTCTGCAATTTCATCAACCAGGGATTTACTGTATTTTTCCAATTGCGCCATGAACAGGTTGAAATATTTAGCCAGCATCCCCACTTCATCATTGGATATAGGCTTGATCCTGACAGAGGTATCGCCTTTGGCTGCTCTTGAAAATCGGTCCATCAGCGTGTTTAAAGGATTGGTTATTGAATTGCTGATACTATAGGATAGGGGGAGTACAAAAATTAGAACAATGAATATGGTCACAGGAAATACTGTTTTTACCGTTTTAAGAGGGGCGTATAATTCATCCATAAACCCGGATGAAACAACGATCCAGTCAAATTCTTTGATATGGTTAAAAACCACAAGCTTGTCCCTGACTCTCTCCTTTGTGTCTGTTTTAACCTGATACGTCAGTTTGCCGTTTTTAAGTTTGCAAATCGTTTTTATCCGCTCGAACATTTTTAATTGATCAATATCCATCCTTTTTTGACCCGGCTCCCTTTTATATTTGCCTTTTTTATCCCGGGCGGTTTTATTCAAGCCTGTTTGATTAAGAACAGGATGAATAATAATATTTTCATTGCTGTCAACAATATAGGAGTAACCGGTCTCACCAAAGGTCAGTGCCAGGATCTGATCCTTAAAATCATTGATCTGGACGAGTTGAGCAAATTCACTTCTATAGGAAGATGCGGAAATGATCCAGTCCCAGGGTTTAAAATAGATCATATAAAGGGCCTTGGGACGGCTGACCAGTTCCCCTGGATTTTTCCAGTCATACTCGATATACCCTTGTTTGTGCTTTTTTTGATACTGGATAAACCCGTATTCCGAAAGATCTGTGTTTACTAATTTTTTTTCCGGATGGACTGCGATAACCCCGGAGCTGTCAAGGCAATATAGATATCCGGTCTGGCCCACCGGTTGGTTTAAAATGATCTGGGTGGCCATTTGCTTAGCTTTTTCTTCACTCATCACACCTTTTTTATATTGCTTATAAAAGTAAATCGCCATATTCCTGTTTTGAACGGCAATTCCGTTCAGATATGCCTTTATGGATGTGTCGGCAGATGTTTTGACAATGTTTAAGATGGTTGAGGTGGATCGCTTTAGTTCGTTATCAATACTGTTGTTGATGATGTGTCTGACAAGGATGTAGACAAAGAAGTTTGTCAAGGCAAGGGCCGTAATAAACACAAGAGAATAGCTCACAATCAGTTTAAACCGGATGGGAAGATTTAAAAATCGTTTGCCAATATCCATGGATGTCTTTTCTCCAAAGCGTTCATAGCGGTTCATTTTTTTTAGCTTACGTTAACCAAAGAATCCGAATCCAAGACAAAACAATCAAGTTTAGATCCTTTTGGCAAGCAAAACATCCATAGCAATTGTTATTAACTTCTTTTTAAAAGCTGCAAAATCCTGAATAGAGCCTCTATTGTAAAATTTTTATGCAACATTAGGCTTAAAGTGCTTGCAAACCATTACCAACCAAAGATATAAGTGCTTAAAAGATAAGGATAAAGGCAGAATATCGCGATGGCAAATGCCATTGCGTTGAGATCTTAAAAAAATATTCTGCCTTTATTGGTTTAGGGCTTGTAACGTTTATTAAAGAACAAGCCCTTAATTTAAAATAAATAGTTGAAAGTTAAGGATATCGGCAATGAGTGATGTGGTATTGATAAATATTACCGGCAGGGATAGAAAAGGCCTTGATGCAAAATTTACAGGCATTCTGGCAGAATATGATGTGAATATTCTGGATATTGGGCAGGCTGTAATCCATGAGCATATATCTCTGGGTATTCTGGCTGCAATCCCCCGGCCCGAAGATTTTTCTTCCATATTTAAGGATATGCTGTTTGAAGGCCATAATATGGGATTGAAAGTCGATATCAAACCGATTGAATCTGATCACTATGAAAAATGGGTCCATGCACAGGGTAAAGAAAGACGGGTCATAACAATTTTAGGTCGCAATGTTACAGCCCAGCAGATTTCTTCTGTTGCATCCATCATAGCAGCCAATAATTTAAACATTGACAGCATTACCCGCCTGACAGGCCGGATATCTCTGGCTAAACCCCAGAAAGATCCACGGGCCTGTGTTCAGTTTTCAGTCAGTGGAAGACCATTGAGCATTCTTGAAATGCGTAAATGTTTTGTCGAAATTTCTCAACAAGCCGGCATTGATGTCTCTTTTCATGTGGATAATATTTATCGCAGAAATAGAAAACTGGTTGTTTTTGATATGGATTCCACATTGATCCAGGCCGAGGTGATTGATGAGTTGGCAAAACTTGCAAAAGTGGGCGAACAGGTTGCCCAAATAACGGAATCCGCCATGCGAGGCGAAATGGACTTTAAAGAAAGTTTTAAAAAACGGGTCGCGCTTTTAAAGGGTATTAAACAAGAACAACTGGAAGGCCTTGCCGAACGTTTGCCATTGACCGATGGTGTGAATCTTGTTGCCAAAACCCTTAAAGGTCTGGGATATAAATTGGGGATCTTGTCCGGTGGGTTTACTTTTGTGGGAGAATATTTAAAAGAGAAACTTGATTTTGATTATCTGTATGCCAATGAACTTGATATAAGAAATGGTGTTGTCACAGGCGAGGTCAAAGGAGAGATTGTAGATGGTCAGAAAAAGGCCGTTTTGCTCAGGCAGATTGCCCAGAAAGAAAATATTGTTTTAGAACAGACTATTGCAGTGGGTGATGGTGCCAACGATCTTCCCATGATCAGTATTGCCGGGCTTGGGGTTGCATTCAATGCCAAACCGCTGGTTCGCGAAAAAGCATCAAATACTATTTCCAGTGTTGGTCTTGACGGGCTATTATATCTGATCGGTCTTCACGAAAGAGAGATCAAACAGGAAGTCAGACAGACTGTTGGATACTCGTATGGATAAAATGAAACAGCTTGTCCGGGATGTGAAACAGCTTGAGGCAAAGTTGTTGGTGTGTACCCGGTGCGGTGTGTGCCAGGCATCATGTCCATTGTTTGCCCAGACACGAAAAGAAGCAGATGTATCCCGGGGGAAACTGGCGCTGATCAATGGGTTGATTGACGGTATGTTTGATGATGCAAAAGGGGTGAACAAAAGGCTTCAAAGATGTCTGCTTTGCGGCTCCTGCACCCATGGTTGTCCAAGTTCCGTTAATGTTCTTGAAATTTTTCTTTTTGCACGAACCATCATATCCAAATATCTTGGGTTGCCCTTTGGTCAAAAACTGTTGTTGAAAAAGCTGCTGGCAAACCCCGGGGCATTTAACACAGTCATGGGCATGGCAGCCTCTTTTCAATCTCTTTTTTTTAAAACCCAGGATAATGTCCAGGGAACCTCCTGTGCAAGGATTGCCTCGCCGTTGTTGCGTCACCGCAACATTGTACCTCTGGAAGAAAAAGCCTTTCACATGCAACTTGAAAAACTTGATTTTAGAAAATCCGGTAAAGGGGTAAAGGTGGCTTTCTTTGTGGGGTGTTTGATTGATAAGGCTCTTCCCAATATTGCCTTTAGTGTGGTGGATTGTTTGCAGCATTTTAATGCCCGGATTTTTATCCCATCCGACCAGGGGTGCTGCGGTATACCCGCTTTGGCATCCGGAGATATGGCTACTTTTGAAATACTGGTAAAAAAGCATGTGGATCTTTTTTCATCAGATAAATTTGATTATCTTGTCACAGCCTGTGCAACCTGTTCCTCCACCATTATTAAATTGTGGCCCGCGCTTTTAAAAGATAAATATGCAGATACAAATAAAGATCTTTTAAAAAAAATTGAGGCCTTGTCTGAAAAAACAGTGGACATCAGCTGGCTTTTGGCAAAGCGGTTTGATTTGACTTCGGCAATTTCGGATAATGATGAAAAAAAGCCTGTGGTTACAGTTCACGACCCCTGTCATTTAAAAAAATCTCTGGATGTTTTTCAAGAACCCCGAAACGTTGTCCAGGCCGCAGGCCATGAAATAGTGGAAATGAAAGACTCTGATGTCTGTTGTGGCATGGGGGGAAGTTTTAACCTGAAGCACTATGAACTTTCGTCAAAGATCGGGTTGAAAAAGGCAAAAAACATTGTTGATACCAAGGCATCCATTGTTGCCACCTCTTGCCCTGCCTGCATGATGCAATTGTCTGATATGCTGGCAAAACTGGATGCCGACGTGGCTGTTGTGCACCCGGTGGAACTCTATGCCAAGGCGCTAAAATAGGGCCCGATTAAAAGTTATCTGCTTTCTGGACATAAACACATTGTTGATATGGATCTGTCAAAATTTTTGGTGCCGGTAATGTCATAAAAGATATAATTGCTTCTGAATCTGTCCCATGTTTTCGATTAACAAAGATATTCAGACAAGCACAGGAATCTTTAATTATTAAATATGCCCATCAAATTAATAATGGTGATACCCCCTGGATTAAATCACCATTTAAAAAACCTGGAATATGGAAAGAAAAAACAGATTGTTTATTCCTCGATTCAGATGAAGCCACCAAACAACAAATAAGTTTTATTTCAAGAGTTAAACGATTTTATGATCTGAAGCAACCTGAATTGGAAAACAATATTTCTGATAAATTTGATGATTCTGACTTCTTTGAGTTTAGGGTCCAGGAGCAGGTGATACCTTATGAAACAGAAATAACAATTCCTAAAAAATTTGAACATGTTAATCTTGAAAAAGTATATCAAGCTGAAACTAAAATTGAAGAATTATTTTCAGTTCTAAAAAAGGTTCATCCCTGGTCATCTCTTCATTATGGATTCTCTGCTTTGGATGTTGTAAGAAAACTTTACCAGGAATGGATACCCAAATATTACGGCAACTGTGAAATACAAATTCTATCTCCAATGACAAGAGGAAGTCTTGGAACAATAAGTTTGAATAGAGTAATCCAGGAAACTTCAAATCCCTTTGTTGAAGGTAAACGACAATTAAAGGTGGGGGAAAGAATATTCAGAATTGGAGATCGGGTGATCCACAGACGTAATAACTATGACTTGGGTGTCTTCAATGGTGATATTGGCGTTATTCGAGATATTGATAATGTTGATTTGACATGTTCCGTTGCCTTTTATCCTGATAATCGACTGGTTCATTACAAGCAAACTGATATTATGGAGCTTGATTTAGCATATGCTATTACCATCCATAAATCCCAGGGTAGTGAATTTGAAGTTGTAATAATTCCAGTACTGACACAGCATTTTAAAATGCTATTCCGAAATCTGCTTTATACTGGAATAACAAGGGCAAAAAAGTTGGCAGTATTTGTTGGTACAAGGCGAGCTTTTGCCATGGCGGTTAAAAATCAGGACATCAGTGAACGACAGACGGCACTACAGGAATTATTGATGAGTTAATTTTACTGTAGGGTGTGTTTTCCATGGGTAATCTGTTTCTGAACTTGCCGTCAAATTTATAATAGGCACCCTGGGTTGCAGGTGCGGTCGGTATCGTGGCAAGCTCGCCAACGCCTTTTGTTCCGAATGCCGGATCAGAATTAAAATCGCGCTCCACAATGATTGTTTCAATATCCGGGA
Source organism: Desulfobacula sp. (assembly GCA_021647625.1). Classification (GTDB taxonomy): domain Bacteria; phylum Desulfobacterota; class Desulfobacteria; order Desulfobacterales; family Desulfobacteraceae; genus Desulfobacula. The sequence goes on along the minus strand of JAKIUJ010000112.1, from coordinate 2,465 downwards.
CATGAACAGAATTAAATAATCCTAAAGTGTTATATTTGGCCTGGGGAACTGAGTCGATGAGCGGGTAATCTTCGGTTAAGGCATACCCGAGTCCCATGGCAATACCGCCTTCGATCTGGCCCTCTGCCGCCTTTTTATTCACGATTTTTCCAAGATCATAGGCCGCAACAATTTTTTCAAGTTTTCCATCATTATTTAAAATAACCACCTGGGCTGCATAGCCGTAGGCAACATGGCTGACAGGATTTGACTTGTCACTTCCAATTGGGTCGGTTTCACTGGCAAACTCACCGTAAAATTCTTCATTTTCAAGATCTTGTAATTTTTTCCCCAAATCCAGTTCTGCTTTGAGTTTGGCTGCTGCCCTTCGCAGGGCTTCCCCTGTAAAAACGGTTTGCCGTGATGCCGTTGTCGTGCCGGAATTTGGGGTCCTTAAAGTGTCCGGAGGTTCAATAATTATTTGGTCCGGCATAAGATGGGTGACTTCACAGACAATCTGAAGGGCCACCGTGCCGATTCCCTGTCCAATACAGGCTGCGCTGGATCTGACATGTACTTTTTTATTTTCAATGGAAAGAATACATCGTCCCACATCAGGCACACCAACGCCTAAGCCGCTGTTTTTAAACGAAGCGGCAATCCCGGCATATTTGTGGCTTCCATACGCATCTTTTACCGCCTCCAGGCATTCTGCAAGGGCTGTGCTTTCATCTGCGATCTGACCATTTGGCAGGCTTTGGCCCGGTCTGACCGCATTTTTATATCGTATCTTCCAGGCAGAAATACCCGCCATTTGTGCCAGCAGGTTGAGGTTGGATTCAAAGGCAAAGGCACTTTGAGAGACTCCAAACCCTCTAAACGCCCCGGCCGGAGGATTGTTCGTATATACGGCTGTCCCGTCTACATGAATATTCTGGTAATTGTATGGGCCGGATGCATGGGTGCATGCCCTCTGGAGAACAGGTCCTCCAAGTGATGCATAGGCACCGGTATCAAATATGATTTTTGCATCCATGCCAACCAGTTTTCCGTCTTTATCACAGGCCGTGGTGAGTTCCATCTCCATGGCATGACGTTTGGGATGGATCATGATACTCTCCTGCCGTGAAAACTTGACTTTAACCGCTTTTTTCAAATGCCAGGCAAGAAGGGCTGCATGATGCTGGACGCTCATGTCTTCCTTCCCGCCAAAACCGCCTCCCACAAGCTTGCTTTGAACCCGAACCTTTTCTTTTTCCAACCCAAGAAGTCGGGCCACTTCTCTTTGATCATCATAAATCCCCTGGGAACCTGAATACAAGAGGATGCCGTCGTTTTCATAAACCGCCACGGCACATTCCGGCTCCATAAACGCATGCTCGGTAAACGGGGTGGAATAGGTTTTTGTCACTTTGAATTCGGCCTTTTCAATGGCAGATTCTGCATCCCCCCGGATCAGTTTTTCTTTTCTTAAGATATTGCCTGATTCATGTATCAGGGCTGCATTCTCTGCCATGGCCTCGGTTGGATTTCTCAACGGTTCGAGTTCTTCATACTCAACCTCGATCAGATCCAGTATCTCATCAAGGGATGCGGCATTAATACTTGCAACAAGTGCGACTGCATCACCCACATAACGGGTGATGTCACCTTGTGAAATAAGTGCATCCCAGTCCTGTACCAGGTGTCCCAGTTTTTTTTCACCCGGGATATCTTCTGCCGTTAAAACAATTGCAGCATCAGGATGCTTTTGGGCCGCTTCAATATCTATTTTTAAAACCCGCGCTCTTGGGTATTTTGTTCTTAAGGCTTTGCCAAATAACATGCTCGAAAGGCTTATATCATCCACATATTGACCAACCCCGAGGGTTTTTTCCCTTGCGTCAATACGGTGAATGCTTTCTCCTAATTTCCCGGTAAACTCTTTTTGGGGAACCGCAAGATTTTCTCTAAGAAATTTAGCAGCAATCTTAACGGCATCAATTATCTTAATATAACCCGTACAACGGCATATATTGTTGCGAAGCGCTTTTACAATTTCAGGTTTGGATGGATCCTGCGTCTTATCAATCAGTGCTTTTGCGCTCAACACCATACCTGGAATACAAAACCCGCACTGGACTGCTCCTGCCTGGGCAAAGGCAAAATCATATACTTCTTTTTCCCTGGCTGAGAGTCCTTCAACGGTTGTGATGGTTTTGCCTTCTAATCTGCATACCTTAAACGCGCAGGCTTTTTTTGCCTTTCCGTCAATAACAACGGTACAGGTGCCGCAGGCGCCCTTGCTGCAGCCATCCTTGACCGATGTCACATGCAGTTCTTCACGCAAGGCAGCCAGAAGGTGAGGATGGTTGGCAGCGACAGTCACAGGTTGCCCGTTCAGGGTAAATCCCACCCGTTCGCCTGCTGAAATTCCAGTCTCACTAGCAAGGTCAGCCATACTGGGGCCCTTCAGGTTGCACAGCGCCGCGCTGCTCGGTGATTCG
>JAKIUJ010000323.1 GCA_021647625.1 Desulfobacula sp. | reverse complement strand
GTAAAATTATAACCGATTGTGAGAGATAAACATGGCCGAAGAAAATGAAAATAAAGAAGTTGAAGAAGAAGGTGTTGACCAGGAGGCAGGTGACCATGCTGAAAGGGAGCTGGATTTTATTCTGGATATCCCTTTGGAGCTTTCCGTTGAATTAGGCAAGACCAAGATGTTGGTAAATGACCTTCTTCAACTGGGGCAGGGGTCGATTATTGAGTTGAACAAACTGGCTGGTGAACCCCTTGAAGTTTACATTAACAGAAAACTTATTGCCCGGGGAGAAGTGGTTGTGGTGAATGAAAAATTTGGTGTTCGTTTAACAGATGTCATAACGCCCATAGATCGGGTGAAATCTTTGGCTGCAGAAGAATGAGTTCCACTTCTGATATATGGTTTGCCTTTGCCAGAACATTTTCAGTTTTCTTTGTGGTTTTGGCATTGCTCATATTGGTTTTTTATATGATTAAACGGATCTCTGCTGCAAAGGGTGTGAATGGGTCTTTTAATCATATCAATGTGCTGAGTATGCATCATTTTTCACCAAAGGAAAAATTGGTGTTATTAGATGTTTTGGGAGAAACCATCCTGATAGGGGTGACTTCTAACCATATTTCCAAACTATCTTCAATTGAAACGGATCTTGATTTTTCTGTTACGGAAAATAAAAAAAAGACTCGGTTTTCTGACTATCTGGGTCAAAAGCTGAGTGGTTCAGGCATTCGCACGAAAACTGATTTGCAAAAAAAAGGTCAATAATTGTGAAGCAAAAACAATACACAAACTTTCCTTATCTGATAACCACAGGTGGAGTACTTTTTTTTGTTCTATTGCCCATTCTTAATGCCTGGGCCATTACTTTTCCTATTCCCTCGCTTGAGTTAAATGTCGGAACTGCCAACTCCCCTGAAGAAGTGGCTGTTGTTCTTGAAATTATAGCTCTATTAACTATCCTGGCTCTTGCACCGGCCATCTTGATTTTAATGACACCATTTACGCGATTGATTGTTGTTTTCCATTTTTTAAGACAGGCTATGGGAACTCAATCCAGTCCGCCAAATCAGGTGATCGTTGGCCTGGCACTTTTCATGACATTTTTTATTATTAAGCCGGTGACCACGGATATCTATGAAAACGCGTTGAATCCATATATGGAGCGAAAAATTGGTTTTGACGTTGCCTTTGAAAAGGCCCAGGATCCAATTCGAAAATTTTTATTGATCAATACAAGAGAGAATGATCTGGCATTGTTTGTTAAGGGTGCGGATATAAAAAAACCGGAAACAAGAGACGATATCTCTTTACTGGTCCTTATTCCGGCCTATGTGATCAGTGAATTAAAAACGGCTTTTATCGTTGGTTTTGTTATTTATATCCCTTTTCTTGTCATTGATATGGTTGTGGCATCAGTACTGCTCGCCATGGGTATGATGATGCTGCCTCCGGTAATGATCTCTTTACCCTTTAAATTGATGCTGTTTGTTCTTGTTGACGGATGGAATTTGATTTCCGGTTCTTTACTTAAAAGTTTTGGAGTGTAGATATGACCCCTGAATTTGTTGTTGAATTTGCCAAACAAGCCATTACCCTGACCATTTATTTATCCATGCCTATGCTGGGACTGGGTCTGATGGCCGGGTTGATTATCAGTGTTTTTCAGGCGGTCACCCAAATCCAGGAAATGACATTGACCTTTGTTCCCAAGATCATTGCTGTTTTTCTGGGCCTTTTGTTCGCGGCCCCCTGGATGCTGGGTGAGTTGACCTCTTTTACAAAGAACATAATTGAAAATATACCCATGTATATCCGCTAACCCGGATATTTCATGACATTTTGAGAATAAATTCTATGTTTACAGATGATTACATTAGAAATAACGGTATTTTTCAGAGTACAAAATGTCACCTTTCAGGCGAATCGAATTTATTTCATCTGCTTCGCTGCAGGCCATTTGCGGTAGGTGACTACAGCTGCATGTCCTGCAACTTGCAGCTAAAACAAATTCAACTCGTGAAATATCCGGGCTAAGGGTATTGAATATATATGGAAATTCTTAATGTTATAGACCCAAACGAATTCAGGACCTTTTTGCTGGTCCTTCTTCGGGTGGGGATTTTTTTATTTATGTTCCCCATCTTTTCTTCCAAAGTCTTTCCCAGTCAATTAAAATTGGGATTTGCTTTAGTGGTTTCACTGCTGTTGTATTCGGTGGTTGAATTGGACCTGAGCCGGTTCCCCATGAGTGTACCGGCAACCGGTATATTGGTTCTTGCTGAAGCCATGATCGGTTTGACCCTGGGGTTGTGTTTAAGACTTTTTTTTGGATCTGTTCAGCTGGCCGGTCAGGTCATTGGTTTTCAGATGGGATTTGCCATGATCAATGTGGTGGATCCACAGACCGGATCCAATGTGTCCATTATGGATCAACTGGGATATTGGGTCTGTGTGGTCGTCTTTTTGATTTTAAACGGTCACCATATTAT
>JAKIUJ010000111.1 GCA_021647625.1 Desulfobacula sp. | reverse complement strand
TTCTAATTTGATGACAAAATCTTTCCCGGTAAAATTATGGGTTTCACCGAATTTTGTCATAATATTAATGTTAAAATATATTTTGGCATCAGTGCTTTGCAGTGCGTTTTTGACACCTGGGACAATCAAATTTGGTATGATGCTGGTAAACAGGTCTCCCGGGCCGATAAAAATGCAGTCTGCCTGCTCAATTGCGTCCAATACCGGTGGGTAAACAGAAATGACGTCTTGGTGATGGGGAACCAGAAAGACATCTTTTATTTGTTCGCGCTGGGTGCCACGGGGCAGATCAATGGCTTTTTCACCATAAATGCGATTACCATCAGTTAATTCCGCCACAAGGGTGGCACGGTCAACAGTGACCGGCAGGATAGTGCCTTTGACATCTAAAATTTCTGCAAGGGCGGCAACTCCGGCTTGGAAATTGCCGGTATATCTGGAAAGCATGGTTAACAACATATTACCGGCACTATGTCCTGCCAGGCGCCGGTCTCCTTGAAATCGTTTCATAAGGATTGAGCGGCAGGCCTGCTGGTGGGGTGAAAGTGCCAGGATGCATTTTAGAATATCTCCCGGTGGAAGAATGCCCAGTTCATCCCTGAGTCTTCCGGTGCTGCCACCGGAATCAACCATGGAAACAATCGCTGTGATCTGGTTATCTAGTTGTCTTAATCCCGATAACAAGATGAACTGGCCGCTTCCGCCACCGATGGTCACGATTTTTCTTTTTGATTGTCCGTTCAATTGTGACCGTTCATTCATAGAGGGCTTCCTTTTTATATGAAATAATCTTCAAAGTAAGTCTAATATTTCATGTTTTGTTGTGCGCAGTTGCTTGCAGGCCAAGCTGCGCATGGCGGTTATAGAAAATATTATTGTGATAGAAGTATTTGCGCAATGGTCTCTTTTATTTTTCCGGGGCTGTTCATGTTTGATCTAAAGGTAATTTCCATCCGGGCCATTTGCTGATAAAAAGGGGTTCGATCTAAAAAAAAATGATTCTTTTCATCAAACTGTCCCGCATCACAACCAGGTCCTTTTATAGGGTCAAATCCCGGTCGGCAGATTTCATGAGGGAGGCCATGCAGGCGGCAGATCATGGGTCGGTACTGATATAGAAGGCAGTATCCATTTTCATTGACCGGGCACATTATTTTTTGGCTTTCCCCCGCTTTTTGATGGGAAAATGTTTTTTCAACATATTGCTTTGCTTTTTTATGAAACTGTATTTTTTTGTCCGGTGCAAGAAAACTGAAACCGTAGAGAAAATAGTTTTTTTCAATATGGGTGTGGTGGAAAAATAGAGATTTACAGCAATTGTCTTTACAGCCACTGCATTGAAAATCGACCTCTTTGGCAATCTTATTCCAGCTTTGGTCCATTCGGTCGTACAGGTCGCAAAGGGGTCTAAAAATATCAGGTGTATTTTGTGTCATGGTTTTTTTTCAGACCAGGGGTTTTGGAAGAAATATTTTTGAATACAGATCCAGGGCATATCTATCAGTCATACTGGCTATCAAGTCACAGGCAGATCGTTGCAGCGAGTTTTGTGATGAATTCCAGGGTGCCATTTCCATTTTTTCAAGTTCTTTTTGAAGGGAATCCGGATTATTGAGCAGATAATCATAAAGGCCGATAATAACCATTTTTGCTTTTAAAAATTCATTGTGAACTGCTGGGGAACGGTAGACTTTTTCATACAAAAATTTTCGTAAGATGGTCATTGCATGCAATGTGTCACAGCCCATGTCCAGTACAAATTTATTGCCTTTGGGCAGGCTGTTATATACCAGCTTTTCTATCATGGTACTTGCCCTCTGGGAATGTGTCCTGCCCAGTTTTTTAATGCAGATACCCGGAACATCGTCTGCATTGATAACTTTTCCGCGTAATGCATCATCAAGGTCATGATTCAAATAAGCGATGATATCAGCCACACGAACAATCCGGCCTTCTACTGTGATCGCAGTCTCTCCCGGGGTTGATGGAATAATGTTACCAAATCCTTTTGAATGTTTGAGGATTCCATCCCGGACCTGGAGGGTTAAGTTTAATCCTTCTCCTTTATTTTCAAGCGAGTCGACAACGCGCAAACTTTGATCCGAATGTGCAAAGTGTGTTGAGTATGCTTCAATTAAAGCAGTTTCACCGCCGTGGCCGAATGGTGTGTGTCCAAGGTCGTGACCAAGCGCAATGGCTTCGGCAAGATCTTCGTTCAGGCGCATGGCCCGGGCAATATTTCTTGATATTTCAGCCACCTCTAAAGTGTGGGTGAGGCGGGTGCGGTAATGGTCGCCCAAAGGAGATAGAAAAACCTGGGTTTTATGTTTCAGACGTCTGAATGCATTAGAATATACAATTCTATCCCGATCAAGCTGGAAGGGTGTTCTGATGTTGCAGGCCGGACCCTCCCTATGACGTCGTTCTGCTGTTTCGCTCAGGGTTCCGAATTCGGAAAGAAACGTTTTTTCTCTGGCCTGGAACTGCTCTCTAATAGAGAGTGTTTTTTCCGGTTTTGTAAATTTTTTGTAAATTTTTTTTTCTGCTTTCATAAAATCATATTGAATAGTAGTTAAAAGCTAATAAAATACAGTGTTTAGAAAAAAAAGCAAGATGTATGTAATTTGACCATATTGAGCCAAATGGGGACACAGATAAAATTATAAAAAATCAAATACAAGAAAGTGATGTTAAAATTGAAGTATGAAATGTATATGGAACTTGCTCTGGAGCAGGCCCAAAAAGCGTTTGTTAAGGGTGAATTTCCGGTTGGGTGTGTTATTGTTCAGCAAGGGCAAGTGATTGCCTCGGATGCACGGCATGGGACATCCGGCGAGATATCTTTTTTTAGTGAAATTGATCATGCGGAAATAAGGGCTTTGAAAATGTTGGAGATGAAAGAGACTGGTTTTAATCCTGAAAAATCGGTTCTTTTTTGTACCATGGAACCTTGTTTGATGTGTTTTGGTGCAATTATTCTTTCCGGAATAAAAAAAATTGTGTATGCGTATGAGGATCCAATGGGGGGAGGCACAGGTTGTGATCTTGCTTTAATGCCGCCCTTATATAAAGCATGCAAAATTGATATTGTTTCTGGTGTGTTGCGTCAAAAAAGTCTTGATCTTTTCTATGATTTTTTTAATAAAGAGGCGAACGAGTACTGGAAGAATAGTTATCTTGAGGCATATACGCTTGATCAGAAAAGGGGCAAATAAATAATACTTGCTTTTATATCGAAAAATCATTATATTTGCAGGGTTATACTTGTTCTATCGGAGTTGAAATGAGAACTGTGGAGCAGCAGGAGGTGCTAAAATAGCCAAGCGAGGAAGACAGGATCAGACAAGTGTGAATAAGGGGATCAGAGCCAGAGAGGTTCGGGTTATTGGCGCTGATGGTGAGCAAATAGGAATTATGCCCATTGAGGAGGCATTGAGAATTGCCGGAGGAGATGAGTTGGACCTTGTCGAGGTCTCCCCGGACGCGAAACCCCCTGTTTGCAAAATCATGGATTATGGAAAATATAAGTACGAGCTTACCAAGCAGAAGCAGGAGGCCAAGAGAAAACAGAAGACTTCTCAAATAAAAGAGATAAAGGTCAGGCCCAAAACAGATATTGGTGATCTTAAAACTAAGGTCAGGCATATTGAAAAGTTTATCAGTAAGAACGATAAAGTTAAAATTACACTGGTTTTCAGAGGAAGAGAGTTTAAGCTTAGGGAGCAGGCAAACGCAATTTTGGAAAAAATTGTTGAGATGACCGAAGATTTTGCACAGGTCGAACAGCATCCAAAATTTGAAGGCCGTGTTATTACAATGCTTCTGGGGCCTAAATAGTGTCTGAACGAAAGCCTGAAAATTTCTTTCAGTACAAGGCGGGCAGAAATTCTAACCGGAAGAATACATGGGATATTTTGAAGGTTCTATTTTTTGACCAACGCTGTAATCAGAGAAATTGGCGGTTTTTGGTCGAGCGCTAAATAGTTTAAGTACTGTACAAAAAAAGCAAGACTACTTGAAATACATAGTAATTGTATGGTGGTATATTGTGTTTATAACAGTGTACCACCATATCTATTTTTTGAAATTGCAACATATATAGAGAGGATAAAATGCCTAAGATCAAAACATGCAGAGCGGCTGCTAAACGCTTTAAAAAAACAGGTTCAGGAAAATACAAATTCAGAAAATCCCATGCCAGTCATATCTTGACTAAGAAAACGACCAAGCGGAAAAGATCTTTTAGGAAAGATCAGATAATTTGTAAGGACAATCTGCAAGAAGTCAGGCGCTTGTTACCGAACGGTTAAAAGTTGGGTTTGTGCCGGTCGGCAGGCACGACTGAGTTGCAATTAATTATATTGACTAACGGCAATGTGCAGCTTTGCCGCCCCCCTCGAGCATTGGGAATGCGCAAAAAACCAGAGGTTTTGACAAAACATGAAAGAACCTTATATGTTTGTACGAGTTCTTTAATATAAAGATCATCCCCGGTCACGGGCCAAGGCCACGGAAGCCGGAAGTTTTAAAAAAGGAGTGAAATAAAATGAGAGTAAAAAGAGGATTCAAAGCAAGAAGACGCAGAAATAAAGTGCTTAAACTTGCAAAGGGATTTAGAGGCGGACGAAGCAAATTATACAGAACGGCAGCAGATGCTGTTGATAAAGCATTGATGTATGCATACAGAGATAGAAGGGTCCGCAAAAGAGAATTTAGAAAACTTTGGATTATCAGAATCAATGCAGGCGCAAGAATGAATGCCTTGTCTTATAGTAAGTTCATGAATGGTCTTAAATTGGCTGGGAGTGAGTTGGACCGAAAAGTACTGGCAGATCTCGCCATATCAGATCCGGGAGCCTTTTCTCAACTGGCAGCACAGGCCAGTGCCAAGCTGAACTAGAATATGGGTGTGTGAGGGTATGGTGCAAAACAATATAGTTGATATCGAAAAAGAGGCTATTGAAAGCATAGCACAGGCAAAGAGCCCTGATCAGCTTGAGAAGCTTTCTATAAAATATCTTGGTAGAAAAGGGGTGCTTACAAAATTTTTGCGGGATATCTCTTCGCTTCCAATAGAAGAACGACCCGGTGCCGGAAAGAATGCAAATATTCTTAAGGGAAAACTGGAAGCGGTAATTAAAAAAGCCTTTTTAAAGCTTGAAGAAGATGCTGATAAAGGGGATGCCGGTGTCGATGTGACGCTTCCCGGACGACCCTTGCAAATGGGTTCGCTTCACCCGATTACCCAGGTGGCGGAGGAAATTTGTGATATTTTTTTAAGGCTCGGTTTTGATATTGCCGAAAGTCCGGAAGTTGAAACGGATTATTATAATTTTGAAGCATTGAATATCCCTAAATATCATCCGGCCCGCGATATGCAGGATACCTTTTATGTCTCAGAGAATATTGTTTTAAGGACACATACTTCTCCATCTCAACCCAGAACGATGGAGAAAGGCAAACCGCCAATAAGAATTATTTCTCCGGGCAAGGTTTTCAGATGTGATTCTGATATTACCCATACCCCTATGTTTAACCAGGTCGAGGGATTGATGGTGGATAAGAATATCTCTTTTGGAGATTTAAAAGGGATATTGACCACGTTTATTCATCAGTTCTTTGATAAAGAAACCTCCTTAAGATTTCGACCCAGTTTTTTCCCATTTACAGAACCAAGCGCTGAAGTTGATATCCGGTGCGTTATGTGTAAGGGGAAAGGGTGTCGTATCTGCTCTAAAACAGGTTGGCTTGAGGTGTTGGGTTCAGGCATGGTTCATCCTGCTGTTTTTGAAAAAGTAGGATATGACACGGATAAATATACGGGTTTTGCATTTGGCATGGGAATTGAACGACTGGCCATGCTAAAATTTGGTATTGATGATATAAGAAAATTTTATGAAAACGATATTCGTTTTTTAGGGCAGTTTTAATATGAAAGTCAGTTTAAGCTGGTTAAAAAATTATATTTGTGTTGATATGGCGGCTGCCGAAATTTCTGACGAATTAACCATGGCGGGTCTTGAGGTGGATGCTGTTGAACAACGGTATGATTATCTCGACCAAATTGTTGTCGCAAAGGTTGTTGAGGTTAAACAACATCCTAATGCGGATAAGCTTTCTGTGTGTAAGGTGGATGTCGGTAAAGAAGATCTGCTGCAAATTGTTTGCGGTGCTCCGAATGTAAGACAAGGTATGTCGGTTCCTTGTGCGCTTGTTGGCGCTGTGCTCCCGGGTGATATGAAAATTAAAAAAGGCAAGCTCCGTGGTGAAGTGTCCCGGGGAATGCTTTGCAGCGGGTCAGAATTAAGACTGGCATCAGATGCCTCAGGAATAATGGATCTTAAAGGGGGCTTTGTTGCGGGAACACCGCTTAAAGAGGCAATGAATCTCACAGATACTGTTTTTGAAATTGATCTAACCCCGAATCGACCCGATTGCCTGAGCCTGATAGGTGTTGCCCGTGAAATTGGCGCATTTACAGATCCCAAACAAAATGTTGTGCTACCGGATTTTTCTCTGCCGGAAGATAAAATTGGAAATGAATCCATTCATGAATATGCAAAAGTGGAGATTTTAGATCCGGATCTTTGTCCGCGTTATTCTGCAGGGTTATTGTTTGATGTAATAGTTAAGCCTTCTCCATTCTGGTTGCAGGAAAAACTCGAATCAGTCGGATTAACACCCATTAATAATGTTGTTGATATTACAAACTTTGTCATGCTGGAAACTGGTCAGCCGCTTCACGCCTTTGATTTTGATGAGGTCGCAAGGGGCAAGATCATAGTACGAAGAGCAGGGGGTGATACCTGTTTTAAAACACTGGACTCCAAAGATCATAAGCTATCGTCGGATATGCTCATGATTTGTGATGGTGATAGACCTGTTGCCTTAGCCGGTGTGATGGGTGGAGAAAATTCTGAAATTTCAGATACCACCACAAGGGTGCTTGTGGAAAGTGCATACTTTAATCCTGTTTCCGTTCGAAAAACCGCAAAAAAAACCGGGATCGCAACCGATGCATCCCACAGATTTGAAAGAGGGATTGATCCGGAAGGTACGGTTAATGCGCTAAATAGAGCCATGTCCCTGATGGCCGTAGCCTGTGATGCAACCATTGCCAAAGAGATCATTGATGAATATCCTAAAAAGCACACATCCGTTAATATCGATCTTGATACAAATGCCTTGAATACAAGACTGGGTACTGATTTAAAGGCTGGAGAAATCAAGGAGATTTTAGAAGCTGTTGAGTTTGGGGCAGAACAAACCGATGAAAATCTTTTAAAAATAACGGTTCCGTCTTTCAGGGTGGATGTGGCACGGCCTGAAGACCTTTCAGAGGAAGTTGCAAGACTTTGGGGATATAACAATATTCAGACAAGCTACCCACAGGTTCCCGCAAAAGGCAGATCCTTAAACCCCACCATTGTATTGCGCAAAAAAATCCGTCAGATTATGACGGGCTTTTCTTTTTTTGAGGCAATCAACTATAATTTTGTAAATGAGAAGTCCTGTGATTGGCTGAACTTGTCAAAAACCGACAAGAAAAGAGATGTTGAAACGATTTTAAACCCGATATCAGATCAGATGTCAGTTCTTAGAAGTTCTCTTTTACCAGGACTTCTTGAGACCATGAAGAAAAATATTTCCCAGCAGGAAGATACACTCAACTTTTTTGAAATCGGTAAGATCTTTTATGCGACTCAAAAAGGTGAGTTGCCTGTCGAGCAGGAGAAGGTAGCCGGGCTTATTACGGGTAATCGATGCGACCAGTCGTGGTATTCAAAGAAAGTCGGTGTTGATTTTTTTGATTTAAAAGGTGCTGTGCAGGGAATCTTTTCGACTTTAATGATTACAGATGTCCAGTTTGAAAAAACATCACATGATGATTATCCATACTTAAAAAAGGGTGAGTCGGCAGTTGTGAAATCAGGATTGTCTATTATCGGCACGTTGGGTAAAATAGATGGTAAGGTTCTTAAAAATTATGGTCTTAAACAGGATGCCTTTGTTTTTGAATTCGATGTCAAAACAATTGAAGGTCTCCTGCCCCATGCTGTTACTGCCGTTTCTTTGCCGAGATTTCCATCAATATCAAGGGATATCACAATTATTGTTGACAGTTCGGTTACCGCAGGACAGATCACGGATCAGGTAGAACTTATTGCCCAAAAAGAAAAGTTGATAGAATCTGTTTTTCTTTTTGATGTGTTTGAAGGGAATCCTGTGGCAGAAGGCAAAAAGTCAATGTCTTTCAGGGTTGTCTACAGGGCAGACAATAAAACATTAAAGGAAAAAAATATTAAAAAATTGCATACAAGGATCTCTCAATCCCTTTTGAATGAGTTCTTGGCAGACCTTCCCGAGTAATTGGAAAAGATTTTAATGCAGGTGTTTTAATCTTGGGACGAGTAGTTGTATGCGGGGTGTTGACAATATAGATACGCCTTGGTATATTGAGCCGCTAATGCGGGCATAACTCAGCTGGTAGAGTGCAAGCTTCCCAAGCTTGATGTCGCGAGTTCGAGTCTCGTTGCCCGCTCCATCTTTTTAATTGAGATGAAAGGATGGCAGATGTGTTCCATTGTTTGGAGTGAAGATTTAATCTGAACCCCTGGGTTAGGTTGTAGATGGGTTTTTGGATTTTGTTAATGTTGTAATTAGGAACGGGCATTTGCCCGTTTTTGTATTTAAGGATGCACTTTAATTGTGTTAAAAGATAGGGAATTAGGTACCAAAGTGAATCATGATAGCTTCACAATAGTTGAAAAAATCAAAGCAGTGGCAAGGCCGTTGTGCGAGGCTGAAACATTTGAACTCGTTCATTTGAAACTGGTCACTAATAAAAGAGAAACAATTGTTCAACTCTATCTTGATAAACCGGGTGGAATTCAAGTGGCTGATTGCGTTTATGTCAGTCGTCAACTAGGGGATTTAATTGATATTCACGTTGAAGAGTTAGGTAGCTACAGGTTAGAAGTCTCTTCCCCCGGTCCGAACAGGCCATTGAATAATAAACAGGATTTTATTCGGTTCAAAGGGGAAAAAGTTCAAATTAAGACCAGTCAGTTGATTGAAGAAAAAAAAAAGTTTACCGGAATGCTTGAGATGATTAACGATGATTCTATTGTTATTGTTGTTGATGGGAATAGGATTGAAATATCAGATCATTTGATCCATAAAGCAAGGCTTACGGATCAATAATATGGAGAACGCTTGAAGATGTTTATCACAGATATTAAAAGGGTTATTGATCAGGTCAGCCGTGAGAAGGGTATTGAACCGGAAGTGCTTATTAACACCCTGAAAGAAGCAATTATTTCAGCGGCCAGGAAGAAAATCGGACCCAGGGCGGACATTGAAGTTCATTACGATGAGAAAAGCGGTGATGTTGAGGTTTTCCATTTTAAAGAGGTTGTTGAAGAAGTTGAATATGAAGACAGTGAACTGACAATACAAGAAGGTTATGAATATGATCCGGATTGTGAGATTGGTGATAGTCTGGGGATTCGTATCGATACCGAAGAATTCGGTCGAATCGCTGCACAATCTGCAAAGCAGGTCATTATTCAAAAAATGAGAGAAGCTGAGCGAAATGCCGTGTATGAGAATTTTATTCATAAAAAGGGTAAAATTCTTAATGGGATTGTTCAGCGGTTTGATAGGGGCAGCATCATAGTGAATCTTGGACAGGCCGAAGCTGTTTTACGACCCCGTGATCAAATGCCAAAAGAAAATTATAAACGTGGTGACAGATTGAGAGCGTATGTCCTGGATGTGTTAGAAGAATCCAAGGGTGCTCAGATTGTCCTTTCAAGAACCCATCCTGAATTTTTAGCAGAATTGTTTAAAACAGAGGTGCCGGAGGTTTCAGAAGGAATCGTTACCATTAGAGGATCTGCCAGGGTGCCTGGACTAAGGGCAAAAATTGCCGTGTCTTCCATGGATTCCGATGTGGATCCGGTAGGTGCCTGTGTAGGCATGAAGGGTAATCGAGTACAAAGTATTGTACAAGAGCTTCGGGGTGAAAAAATTGATATTGTTCAATGGAGCCCGGATATTGCAAGGTTTGTGTGCAATGCGCTGTCTCCTGCTGAGATTGCAAGGGTGATCATTGATGAAGACAACCAGTCCATGGAAGTGATTGTTAATGATGAGTATCTTTCAATTGCCATTGGTAAGGGCGGACAAAATGTTTCACTTGCCTGTGAAATTACGGGCTGGCATTTGGAAGTGACCAGCGAAGAAGACTACAGCAGAGAATTAAAAGAAGGCTATGATAGTCTGATGAAATTGACCGGCGTGGGCTTGCCCATGGCAGAGATGCTGTTTAAAAACGGGTATTCTTCCTTGCTGGATGTTTCTGAAGCTGTGGTTGAAGATATTGCAGCGGTGACGGATTTAGATGATGAAAAAGCAGAAGAAATGATTGAAGAATCAAAACAACTTCTCCTAAAAGAACTGGAGGAGGTTCAATCAGAAGATGAATCGCAGGATGAATCGGAACAAATACCTGAAGGTGATGACCTGGCTGAAGGGGATGCGCCTCAGAAAGGCGAAGAAGACGAAAGCTAATGGTTAATACGATAGCAAAAAAAGCAGCGGAAAGTTGTGGATAGCAGGCTGAATAGAATTTTTAAAGAGAGTATTTTTTGGGGGCAATAAATGGCGAAGGTCAGGGTATACGAGTTAGCTAAAGATCTGAACATGACAAACAGGGCACTTCTTAATAAGATGAAAGAGCTTAAGATTAAAGTAAAAAGCCATATGAGTTCTCTGGAAGACAGTGATGTTCGCGCAATCAAACAAAGTCTTTTCGGGAAAGCGAAACGAAATTCAGATGTTAAGGTAAGACCATCCGTAATTCGTCGCCGTAAACAGAAAACTGAAACCGATGATGTTGAAGAAATTGAAGAGAGTGCAGGTGCCGTTTCAGAAGCCGGGTCAGAAGTTCAACCCGGAGAAATATCAGGTGATAAGACTGACCGTAAGGTTGTTATTAGAAAGAAAAAAATTGTTTCAGAAGATCAAAAAGCAACGCCAAAAGATATTGAGCTTAACGTTTCAGACGATGCCCCCGAAGAGCCAAAAGAGATAGAAAGTTCAAAGCAAACTCAAAAAACGGAGCCGGAAGCTAAAAAAGCATCAGCCAAGCCAAAGAAAAAGAAAGCAGTACCTGCTAAAATTATTCGACCTGGTAAAATTGAAGAAGAAGTTACAAAAGAGGTTGAGTCGGAAAAATCAGTGGCAGACTCCAAAGAATCCCCCACACCTGTGATCGAAGAACCTGCCGCTCAAGAAAAAGAAGATAAACCGGAAAAGGCGGAAATTTTATCTGACAAAGAGCAATTGAAAAAATCTGAAATAGAGCCAGAAGAAAAATCAGCAAAAGTACCGGAAAAAGAAGCGTCTCAGGTAGCTAAAAAGAAAAAGAAAAAGAAAAAATCGACACCGGCAAAGATTGTCAGGGTGATTGATCCGGCGACCCTTAGGAATATTAAAAAATCCGGTGGTCAGGATGACAAAAAAAGAAATGGTCCAAAGGGTGGGCAAAAAGACAATGCAAAAAAACCTGCACACAAGAAACCCGAAAGACCGAAATCTTTTTCTAACCCTGGTTCGCAACCGGGCAGGATGAATCCGCCACCAATAGGTGTGCCGGCTCCGGTTGATTTGGATACTGGAAAACGCAAAAAAGGTGTTAGAAAAGAAGGGTTTTCAGATAACAAACCTGTCGGTAAAAAGAGACCACGCAAGCGAAAATCAGTTATCGAAGGCGATGCCTTGTATAGAGGTCGTGGTCGTAAAAGACGGGGCCGAAAAGATACAAGGGGTAAAAAAGGCAATTTTCAGAAAACCCAGATTACGACGCCAAAAGCCATTAAGCGCAGAATTAAAATTGATGATGCCATAGAACTTGCTGAACTCGCCAAGAGAATGGGCATTAAGGCTAATGAGATGATTGCCAAGTTGATGACCATGGGTGTTATGGCAACGGTCAACCAGACTATTGATTATGAAACGGCAACCCTTGTGGCTGCAGAGTTCGACTTTGAAGTGGAAAAAGCATCATTTGAAGAAGAAACACTTCTGAATATTGATACCGGGGAAGAGGATGAAGGCAATCTTGTGGGTCGTCCACCGGTTGTTACAATCATGGGGCATGTTGATCATGGCAAGACCTCCCTTTTGGATGTTATCCGCGAATCCAAGATTACCAGCGGTGAAGCAGGTGGCATTACCCAGCACATCGGTGCATACAATGTTCAAACCGGCACTGGAGGACGAATTACATTCCTTGATACACCCGGTCATGCAGCGTTTACATCCATGCGGTCCAGGGGGGCTCGGATAACGGATATTGTCATTCTGGTGGTTGCAGCGGATGATGGTGTGATGCCCCAGACCATTGAGGCGATTAATCATTCAAAAGCAGCAGGTGTTCCTGTTATGGTTGCTGTCAATAAAATGGATAAAGAGGGTGCCGATCCTGACCGGATTATGCGAGAGCTTTCAGAGCTTGATTTGTTGGCTGAAGACTGGGGCGGAAATGTTATTTTTGTTAAAGTGTCAGCAAAAACCGGTATGGGGATAAATGATCTACTTGAGATGGTTTCGCTTCAATCTGAAGTTCTGGAACT
Organism: Desulfobacula sp.; assembly: GCA_021647625.1. GTDB lineage: Bacteria > Desulfobacterota > Desulfobacteria > Desulfobacterales > Desulfobacteraceae > Desulfobacula. The sequence goes on along the minus strand of JAKIUJ010000111.1, from coordinate 535 downwards.
AAAAGCCAATCCCGATCGAAAAGCAACCGGGTATGTGGTGGAATCTCGACTGGATACAGGCCGGGGTGCCGTCGCTACCGTATTGGTCAAACAGGGCACACTAAAAGACGGTGATCCTGTGGTCTGTGGTCTTCATTCCGGTAGAATCCGTGCCATGATTGATGATGGCGGAAAAAGAATTGAGGCGGCCGGGCCCAGTGTCCCCGTGGAAATTGTCGGGTTGACCGGTGTTCCTGATGCCGGCGATGAGTTTATTGCTGTAGCTTCGGATAAGGATGCCAAGCAGATTGCCGGAAACAGGATGCAGAAACAAAGAGCCAAGGAACTGGCTAAAAAGAGCCGTGCAAATCTCCAAAAGATGTTTGAGAACCTTGGATCGGCAGAGGTTAAAGAGTTAAAACTTATTGTGAAAGCAGATGTCCACGGTTCTATCGAGGCACTCAATGATTCTTTAAAAGATTTGGCCAAGGAAGAGGTTGAGATCAAAATTGTTCATTCCGGTACCGGAACGATTAATGAGTCTGATGTGGCATTG
>JAKIUJ010000110.1 GCA_021647625.1 Desulfobacula sp. | reverse complement strand
TGGCGAGCCATCTGGTCTGCCTGGCTTTCTTCAGTTGTTCCTCCTTTATAATATAAAAGATTTTTCCCGTCTCGTTAAAGTTTACGCAAATTTTTGAATGTGACAATATCAAGCCTGTCCACAATTACTCCGCCAAGAAGTATTTCACCGCGCGAATTAACGAAAAGATCCTTTTCAATATTTGTTGCGTTGACTGCATTGATGGCTATGGCACCTCCCTGCCCCATAACGGCAAGTCCATTTTGATCGACGATGACTCCATTGATATCAAGGGTAAAGTTGCCATCCCTGGTATATTTGATACCTTCCGGAGTTTCTATTTTGAAAAAACCTTCCCCTGAAAGAGCAAAATCCAATGGGTTGCCCGTTGTTTGTATGCTCCCTTGAGAAAAATCCTTATTTATCTGAGCTTTGAATGTATCATCAAAACTGATCCTGTCTTTTTTAAACCCGTTTGTATCCACATTGGCAAGATTGTTTGAAACAGCATCCAGTTTTCTTTCCTGCCTTAGCCCACCCTGAACCGGCCTGGTCATTTCCAGAAGCATTTTTTTTTGTATTCCCCCTGATTAGAGTTTTCCTGCTAACTATTCCCTGCAATATGAATGCCATTTAAAATTTAAAAAATCGCTGGGAACACAAATGACCTCAACAGACATAATCAATTAATAATAACTTGGACATCCAGAGCATAACATCTTAAATTAAAAGGGCTTTACAAGAAACAGCCCACTTAAATTGAGTGAAATATGGTTATTCTTTCAATTTCTTCAGTTTAAAAATATCGCCAAAAATCCAACATTTGACACGATTACTTTTGACAAACATAGAAATATTTACCTAGCAGATAAAAATGGTAAAAGAACTTGCTAAATTATGATTTTACAGATAAAGACAAGCCCTGACCTTGTTTCAATAAGAAAGAACCATGAATAAAAATATAAAAAAGGAAAATATAAATGGCTGCCGATACTCAAAAGCATTCAACAAAAGACCCTATTATCACACTCAAACCGACACAGGGCCTGATTGATTATTTCTGTCCTTTCTGCACTCAAAAACTGTTCAGGGGTAATGTAAAACAGTTTAATCTGGTCTGTGGGAATTGTAACAAATTGATTAAAAGTGAGGACTCCAAAGAAACCGATTAAAGTATCAAACTATCAGGACAAATCAGGATCTGTCTGAATTTGCAGAATAGACAAAAGCCAAAAGCTCTGCCACGGCCACATAAATCTCAGATGGGATCTCTTCATTAATATCAAGGGAGGATAATACCTCTATCAGATCCGGATCATCTTTAATGGGGATATCATGCTCTTTTGCAAGATCAATTATTTTTTGAGCAACCAGCCCTTCACCCTTTGCGATAATCTTTGGTGCACCGTCATTTTGTCTGTCATACTTTAATGCAACTGCTTTTTTCTTATTTTGTTTATTCATAGTGTTCAAACAATAATATTTAACACATTGTTATCATGACTTTTTGCAAGGGATTCAAGCAGGCAGTTTTGCTCAAGTTCTTCTATTTTTGCTGTATCACACTCAATGCTTTTCAATTCATAATCTATTTTTGCAAGACGCTGTCTCAAATCAGGAATCTTAGATTTAATATAGGCCGCTGTTTTTTGGTCTGCCAACAAAAACTTTCCGGTAATGGCCTTTTTAAGTATAGAAAAATCAGCCCTTAGCGGCCCTAAATTAGACATATCCAATAAAAATGAGATTTGAATCACTTTGTCTGTTTTTTTTTCATCAAAGGGTTTATTTCCCCCGGTATCGATCAGCAATTGGCCAAAACGAAATCCGGATTCGCTGAAAACAGGGAAAGGTAACAGGTGTCGACCGGTTTCTGAACCTTGATGGTTAAGCTGTTGAAAATTTTCCATGGTTTCTAAAAAAGATGTCATGGTTTTGGTTACTGCGGCTTCCCGGCCTGTTGCGGTTAATTCATTAAGAACTATTCCTTTTAAATCTTGATTCAATGCTATCTTTAGCTTGGTCTTTGTGTCCGATTTTATGCCTGTGCCGGATAGTGATTGTTGCAGGATTTGTTCGATTTTTTTTTCAAACTGCAGCCCGCTTTTTTCAATCAGCTTTGGTAAAAACTGTGAATCTGATATTTCTGATTTTAAAGCCATCTCATGCATCAACTTTTTTATTGCGGGTATATCCAATTTTGACAAATCGGAGAGAAGATCATTTTTTGAAAAAAACCGAACTAAAGAAGAAACCTGGTGGGATGTTGTTTTTTGAACAGGAGCAATAAGTTTGAGAACAATGTCATCATTTTTTTCCTGAACCCTGAGCTGAACCTCTTCTCCTGTTTCAAGCAATAGATTGGTTCTGACCAAAACGACCTGCCCCCCTATCTGCAACAAGGCTTTGCCATGGGGCAACGATTTCATTACCTTTGCAACGATGAGTTGATTTTTTGAAAGAGATGCAAGATTGTTTTTTTTCAAGCCATCTTTTTGAATGACCAGTTCAGATGATGAGATATGTATACCACCTATCATCTGCTATTTTTCTCCATTGCAACAAACTTTTCCTTGAGGTCTACCACTAACTTCACCTCCCCTATTGGAATAGACAGTTTTTGAGCAATGGAGTCAATATCAATATTCCGGTTATACAAGTCAAGTATCTGGTTTTGCTGATCGTCTACCGGAGCCAGTGATGCATGCTGTGATACCTGTTGTGAAATCCGGGCAGATACCTGGGATACGAAATCATCCGGTATTGTTTGTTGACAACTGATGCTGGATTGGCGGTCTTCCAGCTTTTTTTGCTGAGCATCGGCTCTTGATAAAAGCAGATTGATACTGATAATTCTTGCATCCAAGGCTTCATTGAGTTCTTTGATGAGTCTTTTTTTCTCTTTTATCTGGCTCTCAAAGCTGATTGCAGTATTTCTAGATTCTGTAACCAGGGGTTCAAGAAGTTCCATAATTTTGACAGCCGATCCAGAGGTACGTCGCACATTAACGGAATCTTCTTCCAAATCGGATTCAAAATCAGATTCGCTGTTTTGTTGAAGACTCAACCGATTCATTCTCTTTACAATCAAAAACAAAAAGACTACTACAAAAAAATTAATAATAAAAAGAACTTCTATCCAAAATTCCGTCGATAATGATGGTATCATACAGTTGTATCCAGAAGTCTGCCGGTTGCATCAGGATCCTGATCCTTTTCCTCTTTTTCTTTGTTTTTCTTCGCTTTTTCCAATAGTTGTTTACGTCTTAGTGCATCTTTTTCTTTTTTGGTTTTCAGTCTTTCCGATTCATCAAATTCCTGGACCGTTGAATTTTTTACTACCTGACCGGCTTCTTGCTGTGCTACAGCCTGCTCCGGAGTCGGTTTAGGCGAATGGGCCTGCTGGGCTAATTCCTGGGCAGCCCCGGACTGTTGTAAAACAATATTATGTCCGGGTACCGTTGTCATTTAAAACTCCTTTTGGATACTTGCCTAACTCGCCTTAAAAGATTTAAAGCTGACCCGATCAATATAATCCGGAGGCAGCACTTTCTTTAACATGGCCTCAACAACCTGTAAAATATCAGTTTCGGTTATTTCCTGTTGACCATCGGAAACAAGGCGCTTGTTGATTGAATCATAAATTAAATCCCGATAAAAGGACAGATTGTTCTGTATTTCATGATAAGCCCTCTGATCCGAATAATCAATAGAGATATCGGCTGTAACATAGCTTAATTCTTTTGAAGACATAGGTGCCAGGACAACAAAATCCTTAAGTAGTAAATTTCCCGGAATTCGTGTAGTGGGTTGCTGTATTGTAACATCTACTGTTTCAATGATGACTTCTCTTTGCGGACTGATGTTCAAATTGGTAACCGGTTGGGACAGAGGGGAAAGAGGTGCTGTTAACGGGTCAGAATCACCGGGAAAAAATAAAAAATATGAAATGGGAACGGTTATTCCTAAAACAACCAGAGCAGATGCGCATGCAATCACAAGCTTAGATTTATACCAGCCGGCCTTAAGAAGCGCTTTTTTCTTCTTTTTTTTCTTCTTTTTTTTCTTCTTTTTTGGTTTACTTATTATTGGATCATCATCCCCTTCCAGGACAACCTGATCCTGATCTTGATAATCATCGTCGTCGTCTTCATCAAAGTCATAATCATCATCTCCTTGATCATACTCTTCATTGCTATCAAGAATATCCTCATCATCAAAATCATCATCCATGCTGCTGCTGTCTATGTCTAACTCGCTATCACTATCCATCAAGTCACCCAGCACATCTTCATCTTCCTCGTCCGCAGCCATCAAAAGCGTATCAATATCATCCTGGGAAATCAGAATATCTTCTTCTTCTTCATCTTCATCTGTTTCTAAAAGTAATGCATCGATATCTTCCTGGGAAACATCTTCATCGTCTTCATCAAAATCAAGAACGGTTACATCAGAATCGTCATCAGCAGCAACAGGATCTGATATTGATTCGTCTTCCAATTCGACCACAGGTTCTGGTCCCTCTTCCGATACAGGCACCGGGATATCATCTTCGGAAGGTTCTGGTTCATCGTCCAATACAACGGTTTGAGCATCCGGCGTTGGATCAAAGTTTTGTATCAGATCATCTATGGTTTCCTGTTTAACCAGACTATCCTGGGCTTCAACACCTTCAGACTCTTCAATAATCCAGTCATCATCTATTTTGGAAGTATCGGTTGCTGGTGATGGTGCCTCATTTGATTCAATGAGTTCTTCTGCAACCGGTTCGCTTTCAATCCCAGACTCAGTTTCCTGTGCTTCAACTGTATCTTTTTTTTCAACCAGGTCTTCTTTTTTGGGCTGCTCATCATCTATTGATTGAACAGCAGCATCCTCTTTGCTTTCAACGCTGTCCTCCGTCTCAACATCGCCACTCATAAGGTTTTTAATATCATCCTGAGATATCATTTCAAAATCTTCATCATCATCCGGAGCATTCATCATACTGTCTGTATCATCCTGGGACAGTTCTCCTTGGTCATCATCTCCGGAATCGTCCGAATCTTTTGGAGGATCATCAACAGATATTACCTCATCTGTTGATGCATTCATTAAACTATCAATATCATCCTGGGACAGTTCACCCAAATCATCACCGGAATCGCCCGACGAATCCAATGGATCATCTTGAGGTGTTGCCAAATCATTTTCCACATCAGGGTCTGAGTCAAGGCTTGAATCCATCAAGCTGTCAATATCATCCTGGGAGATCAATTCCATATCATCATCTGCATTAATATCATCATCGGATGCCATTGGAGCCTCTTCTGCACCTTGTGCATTGGAGTTTAACAAACTGTCGATATCGTCTTGCGAAAGTTCTCCCAAATCATCAGTATCATCCACTGACAATGTATCTTTTGTATCTTCACTAGAGGAGGAATCTAAAAGCGAATCAATATCATCTTGTGATATTAGCTCATCGTCTTCGATAGTTGGATCAGGCATCTGGTAACCTCTGTTAATTAAAGTGATCTAATTAAAATAATCCTGGAGCCGTGCTTTTAATTTTACAAGAATTGCCGTATGTATCTGACAAATACGAGATTCTGTTAAAGATAATACCTCACCGATCTCTTTTAATGTCAACTCATCATAATAATATAGAGAAACAACCATCTGCTCTTTTTCAGTCAGGGTTTTGATGGTCTGGGCCAAGACATATTTAAACTCCTCCTTATCAAAATGATCGGCAGGATTGTCTTTCCCCTTTACACCGGCTTGAAATCTTGTTTTTGAATAGGTATCGTTTTTTTTTGTTTTAATAAACTCATCCAGGCTCAAAACAGAGGCACCATGAATATTTGTCAGCATATCATAGTACGCTTCTAAACTAATGCCCAGTTCTTCACTGATCTCTTCATCGCCGGCAGGTGCACTTTTTTGATCCTCAATTGCCTTAATTGCCTTGGTAATGTTCTGAATTTTCTTTCTCATGGATCGCGAATAGGGGTCCATACTTCTCAGTTCGTCAAGAATTGAACCTTTAATTCGATACTGCGCATAGGTCTTCAAACTGACATATTTTGACGGATCAAACTTATCCACAGCATCAATAAGTCCAAGAGATCCCGCAGATACCAATTCATCAAAAAACACACTGGAGGGCAGCCGCATTGCAAACCGGGCAGCAATATGCCTCACAAGATAGGCATACTCAATGATGCTTTTCTCCCGCCATGCAGCGTAATCTGTATTTTTATCCTTATACGGGGCTGTCATGTGATAAACAGATCTCCTTTTAGTTTGCACCTATCTAGCACCTTCAAAAACCTTATTCATAAAAAAAGTAAGCGCACCATTAGACGTTTGCCTTACCGGTGCCTTCGAAAGCGCTTGGGCAAGTTTTTCAATGGCCTTTGCAGCAACACTCTCCGGTGATACATCCATCACCAGGCTGCGCTTTTGAACAGCTTGCTGCAACTTTCTATCAAACGGGATGTATCCCACATATTCCAACACCACATTATTTAAAAACTTATCTAAGGCACCACTTAAAGAGGCATATACTTTTTTGGCATCGCTTTCCGAATCCACCATATTGGCAATCAGTTTAAAACGCTTTGTTCCATATTCCTTTGACATCACTTTCATCATGGCATATGCATCGGTAATGGATGTGGGCTCTTTGGTTGCAATAATAATGCATTCATCACAGGCAGAATTAAAATAAAGCACGTTTGATGAAATCCCGGCCCCGGTATCAACAAAAATGATATCAGCCTGGTTGGAAAGAGTTTCAAACTCATTTAAAAGATTGAGTTTTTCACCTTCGGAAAGCTGGGTTAGATCAGAAAATCCAGAGCCGCCGGGAAGGATCTTTATGCCATGGCTTGATTCAACCATGACCTGGTTCAATGTTTTTTCAGAATTAATAACATGCCGGATATTGTATTGAGGGCGAAGGTTAAAAATAATATCAATATTGGCCAGTCCCACATCGGCATCAATAACCACAACCCTCTTCCCTTTTTGGCTTAAGCAAACCGCCATATTTGCTACCAGGTTGGTCTTTCCAACCCCTCCTTTGCCACTGGTAACTGCAATTACCCGGGGCAATTTCTTACCAGGTACCATTTGTTCATTTCTCCTTGAAAGTGCTTCGTTCTCAACAACGCTTCGAAGTCCGTTTGCCTGATCCACCTTATTGTCTCTCCTTTGAGCCCTTTTTTCCCAATACTATTTTCAACAACTGCCGTCTATCCGGTACAATCAAATCCTCAGGGACTCTCTGGCCGTTTGCTATCAGTGAAACCGGTAATTGAATATCATTAATCTGATCCAATATTTTTCCACATCTTTTTGTTTCGTCTATCTTTGTAAACACTAACGTATCCGGTTGGAATACTGAAAAAGCAGACGCAGCATCCTTCATGATAGTAGATTCAGCAGTAACACTCAAGACTAAATGAGTGGAAATCCGAAAATCTGCATTTATCAATTCCAGTATCTCATCAATCTTTTGTTTATCAAAATGACTGTGGCCCGCAGTATCGATCAATACCACATCCAAAGATTTCATCCGGTCCAGTGCATTTGACAAATCCTGTGAGCTGAAGGCCCGGGCACATGGCAAGCCCATTATGGATGCATATGCTTTTAATTGCTCCAGGGCGCCCACCCTGAAATTGTCAATGGAAATCAAGCCCACCCGCATCTTTCGCTGAAAGGTCAGCAAAGCGGCAAGCTTGGCAATGGTTGTCGTTTTTCCAACACCTGTCGGTCCCACAAAGGCAGACACATGGGGAATCCCGGATCTATTTTCTGCCGTAAAGCAATCCTTGGTTGCTAATTTGTCCAGGCATTGCCGCATCACAAATTTTTTTAAAGATTTTATTTTTGCACCCTGATCCATATTTTCATCCATTAGTGCACAGGCATCCTGAATAATATTACCGGCCAGCGAATCGCTGACCCCGGCCCTTAAAAGAGAAGCCAAAACACCGACAGACTCGAAGTGATTGCATACCATATTATGCATACCACCTCCATACCCAGCCAGAGAAATCATATCCCTTATGTCTGCAATATCCGATTCTACATCCGACACCCAATCGGGTTTTTGGGAAGATTCAACCTTTTGAAAAGATTCCATTTTTTGTGATGGCCCAACCTTTTGTGGCGATAGGGCCGCCTCCACTTCGAAATAATCTTTCGCATACGGGTCCAGGGGCTTTTTAGCTACCTTTCGGGTGCTCAGAATCATTGCATCCGAGCCTAATTCTTCTTTAATGTTTGCAATGGCTTGTTGGATATTCTCGGCTTTGAAAATTTTTCTATTCATTCTTCAAACTCACCTTTCCACTTGCCTGTAGGTTAATATCATCAACGATTTCCGCATGGGATACCACAAATACTGCCGGCAATGACGCTTCAATCAGTTTCCTGACATGTCTGCGTAAAGTCGGTGTTGTCATAATAACCGGCTGTATATTGACGGCGATCTGTTGTTCCACCTCTTTAACAATTACCTGAATAATTCCTTCTGCCAGCTTAGGATCCAGCGTAAGATAGGAACCATGCTCGGTTTGTTTGATATTTTTTGTTAAAATCTCTTCCAGATTGCGATCCAAAGTCACGATCTGCAATGTTTTACCCTCTTGGAGATAAGAAGCCAGCATACCCTTTGCGATTCGCTGACGGACGTATTCCGTCAATAAGTCAGGGTCTTTTCCCATGGGAGCAAAATCTGCCAGAGTCTCGACAATGGTGAGCAGATTCCGGATAGAAATCCTTTCCCGTAATAAGTTTTGAAGGACTTTTTGAACCACACCCAGGCTTAATAGACTGGGTATCAATTCTTCCACAGCTTTTGGACTGGTTTTGCTAAGGTTATCCATCAAATGCTGGACATCCTGTCGACCCAGCAAATCATATGCATTACTACGAATAATTTCCGTTAAATGGGTCGCAATAACGGTTGAATTATCGACCACTGTGAACCCTGCAAACTTGGCTTCCTCTTCACGTTCCATGGGTATCCATTTTGCCGGCAGGTTAAAGGAGGGTTCAATCGTATCAATTCCTTCAAGATCCTGAGCAGTTCCACCAGGATCCATGGCCAGATAATGGTTCACCATTAACTCGGTTCCCGCAGTCTCTACTCCTTTGATCAACAATCGGTACTGAGCCGGGCTCAAGTTCAGGTTATCTCGAATATGAATGGGAGGAATGATAATCCCCATTTCTGTGGCAAACTGCCTCCGGATGGCCCGGATTCTGCCCAGCAATGTCCCGTCCTGTTGCTTATCCACTAATGGAATCAAACCGTACCCGACTTCAAGTTCAATGGTATCTAAATTTAGAAGATGATCAACATCTTCAGGGGAGCCTGCTTCTTCCTCGGCAGCAGCAGCTTGCTCTTCTGCCTGTTGTTCCTCTTTTTCGGTTTCACCTTCCCTTAAAAAATACCAGGCAATTGAACCTAAAATAAGTCCCAGTGTCATAAATGGAATAGATGGTAATCCAGGTATAAGCCCCATGCAAAAAACAATTACAGATCCTATAAATACGGGGGTGGCACTTGAAAAAAGATGTGTGGCAAACTCCTTTCCCATTTTTAGTTCCGAGCCTGAGCGGGATACTAAAAGACCGGCAGCAGCAGATACCAGCAATGCAGGAATCTGAGAAACCAAGCCGTCACCTACTGTTAACAGTGTATAGACAGACAAGGCTTCCTTCATCTCCATATCCTGCTGAACCACGCCAATAACAAACCCGCCTACAATATTAATCAGGGTAATTACAATACCTGCAATTGCATCCCCCCGAACAAATTTCGATGCACCATCCATGGCACCATGGAATTCAGATTCCCTGGCAACGGCTCGACGCCGTTCCCCTGCCTCAATTTCATCAATCATCCCTGCATTCAAGTCAGCATCAATGGCCATCTGCTTACCGGGCATGGCATCCAGAGTAAACCTGGCAGCTACCTCTGCAATTCTTCCGGAACCCTTGGTAATAACCAGAAAATTGATCAAAACCAAGATAACGAATATAATCAGGCCGACCACATAGTTTCCGCCAACGACAAAACTGCCAAAGGACATGATAACAGAACCTGCTGCATGAGCTCCTTCACTGCCGTGAAGGAGAATCAACCGTGTGGATGCCACATTTAATGATAATCTAAAAAGGGTCAGCACCAATAAAAGGGAAGGGAAAATAGCAAATTCCAAGGGCGCTGTGGTATACATTGTGGTTATCAAAACAACAATGGCAAAGGAGATATTGAGTGCCAGAAAGAAATCCAGAATCATGGGGTGTAATGGTATAATCATTGCCATCAGAATACCGATAAAGGCAACCACCATTAAAATATCAGAGGACTCCTCTTTTATACCTGCCAGAATATTAGTCTGCAATGCTGCCATTTAATCTCCCACTTAAACCTATAAATCTTTGACACTGATTGCCAAATTATTGTCGCCTTTTTTAAAAGGTTTTCCCCTTTAATTTGTAAACATATGCCAGCAATTCCGCCACTGCCTGGTATAATTCCATTGAAACTTCCTGGCCTATATCTACACTGCCATACAAGTTTCGCGCCAATTGCTTATCTTCCACTAATGGAACATCATTTTCCTGTGCAATTTTCCTGATATTTTTTGCAATGGCCCCTGCACCCTTAGCTGTAACAGTAGGAGCATCCATCTGCTCACCATCATATTTTATGGCCACAGCCAAACGGGTTGGATTGGTCACAACCACGTCCGCGTCCGGAACAGCCGCCATCATCCGTTTTCTGGCTGCCTCGTGCTGCAATTGTCGAATCCTTGATTTTACTATTGGATCTCCCTCGGTCTGCTTGGTTTCATCTTTCACTTCTTTTTTAGTCATTTTTTGATCATCTAAAAACTTCCATTTCTGATAGGCATAATCCAAAAGAGCAAGAACAATCATAATCAGGCATACTTTGATAAATATCCAGAAGGAAATTTTTAGAATAAAAACCATGATATATCCGATACTTGCATCATATAGGACAGCTATATCAGTTAAAGACCCTTTGATTGATTCATATGCGACCAGACTGATAATGCCGATTTTCGACAGTGTTTTTACAAATTCGGCCACTGCTCTGGAAGAAAATTTTTGTTTGAATCCATTGATCGGATCAAGCCGAGAAAGCTTAGGTTCAAGGGATTTCCATGATATCTGAAAACCCACCTGCGCCACGTTGGAAAGAAACGCCATAACAAATACAGCCATAAAGACAGGAACAAGAGTCACAATGATTAGCCGGATATGAAAAACGAGAAGATCAACCAGTTCATTGATCGACAGAAAGGGAATTTTTTCAAACCTGAGATTATGCTGAAATACCAAGGACAAATTCTCATAAAACTGCTCTGAGGTTACAAAGAGGGATATAACACCTGCAAAGAGTACAAAGACAGACGCTATCTCCATACTTTTTGCGACCTGGCCCTCTTCCCTGGCCTTGCCTAACTTTCGCCCCGAGGCATCTTCGGTTTTCTCTCCGCCGCTCTCAGGATCTTCAGCCATATGCCGTTAACCTCCGCCTGCATAATAAAGCAGGGTCATTAAAATTGTCTTGAATTCTTTGATATAGCCCTGAGTGACAATGACTATAATCTGTAGAACCAGCCCAAAAAGAAGAAGCCCGACCACTATCTTTAATGGAAAGGCGACAATCATAACATTCATCTGCCAAGGGTAAGCCAAAGGCAGACAAAAAACTATTGGCTTGCTAAGTTATACCTTTATTTGACAAAAGGGTATAACTTAGCAAACATGGGGTATGCAATATTGGGATAAGACATCAAGAAGCATATACAGCAACCTTATGAATGAGCTTAAAACAGAGGTGGGGTTTCCTTCTTCAGGCTCAGTGGCGAAGGTTTTCCCTAAAGATATTCTTCACTTACAACATAGGGTTTCTTATGAAGGCGAGCGCTTATCTTTACCATTACCCACCCACCTTGGAGAAACGAACTTTAAAGAGCGAAGTAAAATGTGTTCGATGTTAGTCGCATCAGGGTGTAATGTGCCAGATAGAACCAGCTTAAAAACAGTTGAGTTGCTTGATGCGTTAGGTGTTTTTTCGCATCAAAAGTGTGTGTTGATTGGTTCGCATGCTTTTAGTGCCATTGGTAATTCGCTAGGGGTGACATGGGATGCCAATACATCTGAAACCAAGGATATTGATTTAGGCAGAATGTTAAAGCTTGCAGGTTCACAACCCATTAAAGTTTCTGAGCGGCTGCTTAAAATTGGTTTCAGGGCAATCCCGCAGCTTAATCACAAACATATGCCAACAAACTTTAAGCATAAAAATGGTATGAAAATTGACTTTCTAACTCCATTAATAGGTAACCCTGGGCAAAAGCCATCGCGCCTTAGTGGTACGGATGTGTTTGCAGAGCCTTTGCGTTTCCTTGACTATCTGATTAAAGACCCACAGCAGGCAGCGGTGATTACACGTAATGGTGTGTTGGTATATGTGCCACAAGCAGTACGATACGCCTTACATAAGTGTATCATTTATCAATATCGCCGTGATTTGGATAAAAAAGAGAAAGATTTACTGCAAGCTGAAGCGCTTTTGCTGGTGTTGGAAGACACCATGCCACACCTTATCAAAGCTGCTTGGGATGATTTGCAGTGGCAGGATAAAGCGATGGTTGGCATTTCTGAATTTAAGGATACGGAGCTTGTCGGTAGGCTTAAAGCCATATTGGCTGCTTAAAGGGGGCTTCAACATGCTACAAGATAGGGCGAGCTTATAACCCATTGGAAAATAAAGGAATAAAATAAAAGCTCTCTGACATCTTTTCGAACGAAAAGTCACTCCTTTTTCTTAAAATGTCGTATTGCAAGACTTGACCCCATTTCTTTTTTCTTTTTATAGGTCACCATTGCCCAAGTGCCTATGAATATTGGAGACAATGCTAAAGGCCAAAGCCATAATCGATACATATTACTCATCCTTCCAAGCCGCTAAGAACTCAACCAAATGCGGGCGGTGTTCGCTTTCAGATTCTAAATAATTTCGCATACCGAGGATGGCGCGGGCATATGCGCCTTCGGAGAGTTCGCCTCTAAATAACATCCAGCGGAACATGATTAAAGCGGTGGTGCAAACATCGGTTTCACAATAATTACGGATGGCATCAATTTCACCGCCTTCAAACATACCGCGCACATCATCACCTGCGGTGTCTAACTTGCCAGGGATACCAAAGGATGTGGCGACTTCGTGCATGGAGCAGCGGGCTGATGCGCCGAAGTCGGATAAGGTTTCAAGTAAGTCCAAGTGATAATTGTGGGAGAAGCGGGTTTCGTAGTTGTTCCATTTGTCGCCTTCTTTGAACCACCTTGGGCAAGATAAACCATGTACCATGGCACGATATTTGAGCACGGGCATGTCAAA
>JAKIUJ010000109.1 GCA_021647625.1 Desulfobacula sp. | reverse complement strand
AAGCCATGGTGATACTAACGATACAGCACCACAGGGGCATGTAAATTTAGGCAAGGTACTGCCGTTGGCAAGTTGTATACCTTTCGCCTTTATGTTGTTGTCTATAGCATTGCTGCCCCTGGTTGCGCCAAATATCTGGCATCATCATTTCGGTAAAATATCCGCATTCTGGGCAGCAAGCCTTGCGATACCCTTTATCTATTTTTATAAAGGGCAGGCTGTTTATGAGATTTTACACATTATTCTGGCAGACTATGTTCCGTTTATCATTCTCTTGTGGGCTTTGTTTACGATTTCAGGCGGTATATTATTAAAAGGATCTTTACGGGGCACGCCTGTTGTAAATACGATAATCATTCTCATTGGGACGCTTCTGGCTTCATGGATGGGGACAACGGGTGCGGCGATGCTGATGATTCGACCTTTCTTGCGTGCCAATGATTATAGAAAAAATAAAACCTTTATGGTGGTGTTTTTTATATTCCTTGTGGCAAATATCGGAGGGGCACTGACCCCTTTGGGTGATCCGCCTCTGTTTTTAGGCTTTCTTCATGGTGTCAGTTTTTTCTGGACCTTGAAAATTTTACCACACATGGCTGTGGCTACGATTATCCTGCTTGTGATTTACTTTTTTCTTGATACCTATCATTTTAAAAAAGAAGGGGGAAAGGTTCCTGAAGATGGAGAGAAAAAACCTTTAAAACTTATAGGGACGTATAATTTTATCTTTCTGGCCGGGGTGATAGGTGCTGTTTTAATGAGCGGGGTCATAAACCTGGATGAAGTGTCAACCTTTGGGGTTCACAGGGCGGCACAGGACTGGCTTAGGGATGGACTTCTCATTGCTTTGGGATTGGGATCCCTTTGGGCGACACCCAGAGCGTTGCGGGAAGAAAATGAATTTTCCTGGTTTCCGATTATTGAAGTGGCCTATTTGTTTATCGGTATTTTTGTTACCATGATTCCATGCCTGCTTTTATTGAAGGCGGGTCCGGAAGGTGCGTTCGCGTTTTTAATCAATGCAGTAAAAGAACCCATTCATTATTTTTGGGTGACAGGAATGCTATCCGCTTTTTTGGATAATGCCCCAACCTACCTGACATTTTTTAATACTGCCCTTGGCAGTTTTTATGCCGGTATGACAGAAAGCACAGCCGTGCCGTTATTGATGACTGAAAAAGCGATTTATCTCCAGGCCATTTCAACGGGCGCCGTCTTTTTTGGAGCCTGTAGCTATATCGGTAATGCACCCAATTTTATGGTGCGATCAATTGCAGACCAAGCAGGTACGAAAATGCCCAGTTTTTTTGGATACATTTTTAAATATTCGCTCATATTTCTGGTTCCGACATTTATTATTGTAACCTTGATCTTCTTTTAATATAATTTACTTAATCAGGAGAAACGTTGAAACGGAGTAACGACAAATGAATATTGATTTAAAAGGATTAAGAATAGCCATCATCGGTGGCAACAGACCATGTAAACAAATCCTTGAAATAATAATGGGGCCGGGTTTAAAAGACCAGGCACCAGAGATCATCATGATGGCCGACCCTTTAGATGTCTCAGAAGGGATTAAATATGCCCGGCAGATTGGTATACCGACAACTGTTAATTATAATGACATCTGCGATCTAAAAGGGATTGATCTGATTTTAAAATTGAAAAATGATGAGATGCTAAGCTGTATTTTAGAAAAAATTAATACGGAAAAAATCAGTATCATTGACCTGGACAGCTATAAAGCCAAGGCTTTTCTAAATTTTCTCAAAGCTGAAGAACAAAAAACGATCATCAAGAGAAAAATTCTATCAGACACGGTTGATAAAGAAGAGATTGCTAAACTGATTGATGCTTTTTCCAAACGGATTCAGAACAATGCAAAAGAAGAAAAAAGATATTTAGAGCTGGAAAGGGAAGATCTTATCGAGATGGAAAAAGAGCTGTCTCAAATCATACAAGGCAGCATGATTCCGACTTTCATCATTAACAACGAACACATTGTTACCCATTGGAACCGTGCCTGCGAAGAACTCACCGGCCACGAAGCATATAAACTTGTGGGTACGGATCGGCAATGGGTACCGTTTCGGTCGGCTAAACGACCGACCATGGCTGATGTGATTGTTGGCGGTATGACCGAGAAAGAAGTCCAGGTGTATTATGGTTCTTCCTGGCGAAAATCCAGTTTGATCAACGAAGCCTATGAGGCAGAGGAATTTTTCCCCCACCTTGGAGATGGCGGCAAGTGGATATTTTTTACTGCAGCACCGATTAAATCACCAGATGGCAGGGTGATCGGTGCCATTGAAACATTAAAAGATCTTACAGAAGATAAGAAAATCCAGGAAGAGTTTGAGTTACAGGACAAGGAATTGTCCACCCTTTATGAAAAATACAAAAAGTCAGAAGAAAAATACCGGTCCTTGTTTAACAATAATCCTAACCCCATATTTATTATAGACAAAAAGACATTTGAAATTTTAGATGTGAATCATCGTGTGGAAGAGGGGTATGGATATCCTAAAACACAATTGCTTGGAAAACCCTTTATAGATATTGGTGAACCATCTGATGAGACCATAAAACAAGGCCTTGAAAACCTAACGGATGATCAGTCTATTCTGTTTATAAAAAAGAAGCATTTTAAAAAGGACAAGACCTCATTTTTTGTTAACATAAAAGTGGTCAGCGCGACCTATAGCCACCGAGATGTCTTGATTGCGTCGGCAACCGATATAACGGAAAGTGTTGAAAAAGAGAGTCAATTGATACAGGCCGGGAAACTGGCAACTCTTGGAACCATGGCCGCCGGAATGGCGCATGAGATTAATCAGCCCTTGAATGTGATCCAAATCTGTGCAGATTTGATTTTAAAGATGATAAAAAAAGGGGTTACCATTCCCGAAGAAGAGCTGGTGATGATGTCCAAAGATATTATAGATAATGTAGCACGGGCATCCGGTGTCATAAAGCATGTAAGGGATTTTGCACGGCAGTCGGAAAGAGATTTGAAAAAACTGATAATCAATGATCCCATCAATGATGTGTTTAAGGTGCTGGGTCATCAATTGACGGTCCACTCTGTGAGTGTCGAGCTTGAACTGGATCCTGATTTGCCCGAAATCCGGGCGGAGCATAATAGATTGGAACAGGTATTTATCAATCTTGTAACCAATGCCATTGATTCCATGGATGAAAAAGCTGAAAAAGAAGAAATAAAAGTTGATAAGAAATTAAAAATTAAAACATTTGTGGAAGATGACTGGGTGATAACAATTGTTTCCGATACAGGTATTGGAATGACCGAAGAGACAAAACACAAAATTTTCGAACCGTTTTTTACAACCAAAGAGACGGGTAAGGGTACGGGACTTGGAACCAGCATCAGCTTTGGTATCGTTAAGGATTACAGCGGAATTATTGAGATAGAAAGTCACTATGGTCACGGCGCTACATTCACCATCAAGTTTCCAGCAGTTGAATAAGGGATTAAACTATGTCTGCCAATAAAATTTTGATTGTTGATGATGAAGAAATCATTGTTAGATTGCTTTCCATGTCGCTTCGAAGTGATGGGTATGAAACGGTAGCTGCCTATAATGGTGAGCAGGGTCTTGAGGTTTTTGTGGCGGAGTCCCCGGATATTGTTGTAACGGATATTAAAATGCCCGGCATGGATGGATTAGAGCTTTTAAAAAAGATTAAAGAACTAGATCCTGAAAAAGAAGTGATCATTGTGACAGGTCATGGGGATATTGATTCAACAATTACAGCCCTTCAACTCGGGGCCAGTGATTTCATCAATAAGCCTGTACGGGATGAAGCGTTGGCAATCGCACTTGAAAGAGCCAAAACCAAAATTGCTATACGCCTGCAGCTGGAAGAGTATACAGAAAATTTAGAAATCAAGATTGCCGAAGCCACAGAGGAAATAAGACGGAAATCCAATTTTCAGCGATTGCTCATAAAAAGCTCCAATGATGCCATCATAGCATTTGATCATGACTGGAAAGTTGTTGTCTATAATCCCGAAGCGGCAAGGATGTTCGAAGAAAAGGCAAAAGATGTAAGAAATAAAATGTCGATAGACGACCTTTATCCGGCAGAAGCAGCTAATTTTTATCGAAATGAAGCCAAAACGAAAATAAATCAAAAAACGCTTCCATGGCGGGAATTTGATTTTAAAACCAAGACAAATAAACAAATACCGGTAAGGTATACCAGCAGTGTTTTAACTAAAGAAAAAGAATTTATGGGAACCGTGCATTTTTTCCAGGATTTGACCGAGATAAAACGTCTTGAAAAAGAACTGGTTGCCTCGGAACGTCTTGCTGCAGTCGGACAGACCGTTAGCGGACTTGCCCACTATGTGAAAAATATTCTAATTGGGCTTAAAGGCGGCAGTTATGTTGTTGATGTCGGGTTTAAAAAAGATAATCGAGAAAAATTAAAAACCGGTTGGGAAACCATAAAGAAAAATATAAAACGGGTGGCGGATTTAACCCAGGATTTGATAACGTACTCCAAACAGAGAGAACCCGAGTTTGAGGTCTGTGATCCAAACGAGATTATTCAAGATCTGGTTGAACTGATCAGCGATTTTGCACAGTCTAAAGATGTTACCATTTCGAGTGATTTAGGATCGGATATTGGCGAAATAATGGCTGATCCCCAGACCATTCATCGTTCATTGCTGAATTTGATAAACAATGGCATTGATGCCTGCCTTGAAGATGAGAATATTTCAAAACAACATGAGGTCAGCATTAGATCCTTTAAAAATGAGGAGAATGAGATCTGTTTTGAAGTCAAAGACAATGGGTGTGGTATGGATGAAAAAACTAGAGTGCAATTGTTTAATCCCCTGTTCAGTTCCAAGGGGGGGAAGGGTACGGGACTCGGGTTGCTTGTTACTGGAAAATTGATTGAAGAGCATAAAGGTAAGATAAAAATCGAAACGGATCTTGGGGCCGGCAGTACATTTACGATTCAACTTCCCTTAGGGCTCACTCAAAAAATAATTACCAATTTTGTAAGTTGACCCGTCTGGCCGGTGAGGTGTGGAAACTAAGGCATATCAAGATATGCCGTGTTTTCATAATGCGACCTGGCGGGATGAATCGGCTCTGAAAATGTAAAGTTGTTTTTGACTGGGCCCTTAGAGAATGCAAATGCGGTTGATATAAATTGACCAAGGAGGATAGCTATGAGTAAAAAGGTTCTTGTGGTAGATGATGATCAGGATGTTCGATCATTTGTTGTCACAGTTCTGGAAGAAAACCAGTATATACCTTTGGTTGCTCAGGATGGTATAGAAGGTCTTGAAACGATTCAAAAAGAAAAACCTGATTTGGTTATCCTTGATGTATTGATGCCCAGGGGGAGCGGTATTCGTCTGTACCGGAAACTAAAAACCGATGATGAGCTTAGTAAAATACCCGTTATCATGTTTACAGGAATTGCATTGAGATCTTTTTTGAAATCTCAAAAAGTGTTGGACGAATTCGGCGGTGGGGAAATCCCAAAACCCGATATCTATCTGGAAAAACCGGTTGAACCTGAAGAGTTGGTTCAGGCAATAGAAAAGAAACTTGGTTGATCAAAGGTTATAAGAAAAAAATGGAGAATTTATGAAAATAAGAAAATTACTTTTTGTAACTAAGTTTGAAGAACTTTGCTATGATGCCCTGAATTCTTTGTTGGCACTCAGAGGGGCGGCATTAGACCATGTTATTTTCCTGAATGTTATTGAAAGAGATAAAGTTGCCATGAAAAGAGGAAGCGGGTATCTCAAAGAAGAAGAAGTTAAATTAAAAGAAACCGCAAATATTCGTTTTATTGACTGGGCGGAAAATTTATTTGAACTGGGAATGGAGGTGGGTGCATATATTGAAGTTTCCAGCTTGATCCCGGAAATTCTAAAGGTAGTAGGCAAAGAGACACCTGATTTGATAGTGATCGGCCGATCGCATAAAGGCACTTTGGAACAACTCTATGCAGGATCAGATGTCATGGAGCTGGTTCGACGTACAGATGTTCCGGTTCTAGTCTTCAAACATATGATGGAAGATAATATTGTACCGGAAAAATTGTTCGAGCGGCCATTGTTTGCAACCAATTGGTCTGAAACCGGTATAAAAACCATTGAGTATATCAAGGGGATGAAAGAGATCATAGGTGAACTCCACGTAATGCATGTCGTTAAGGATACTGCGTTGAAAAGCCAGGATACCCATGAAGTTCAAAAGGTGAGAAAAGCTGAAAGAAAACGCCTGGACGATCTGTGCGATGAATTAGAAGACGCTGGAATAAATGCCAGACCACATGTATATGTGGGTGATCCCCAAAAAGAAATTGAAAAAGCGGCCAAAGAATATCAGGCCAGCATGATAATTTTAGGCTCAAGTGACAAGGCAGCTATTCTGGAACGATGGATGGGCTCGATTTCAAAAAACATTGCTGATAATGCAATTTTTCCCTGTCTGCTAATTCCGGGAGATAAAAAATTATGATTAACAATTATTTCATATAAAATTAAGGCCAGCAATGGTTTGTTAAAATAGCTGACCGGTTCATGCATAAAAATTCGTACAATTTATTTGATTTTATTTCACACCTTGCGCCCGTCTTGCTTCTTTGATGTATCGACATCTTCTTTGCTGAATAACATAATAGTTGTTGATCGCTAAAAAAACTATCAAATATGATTTTTCTATTGAATGACATTTTTTGTCCTAACTTTTTGATTTGATTGCAATAAAAAAGAAAATATTTGATTGATGTTGGTGCCAAGAAACAAGTTTTAATCTAAATAAAAAAATAATTGACTTAGATTAATTGATCGAGTAGCATGCTGGATTTGTTTGGCCTGGTTGCTTAAATTGCCAAAGATTTATTTGAGATTGCTTTAAGCGGTTTTTAACAATAACGAAAATTTATTGTATTGCTAAATCAAGGACAAGGGCATTTAATTTGCCTTGATCCAACGGAGAGTAATAATGAAAGTAATAATTTATTTATTGACACTATTGGCAGTTCCGGCTGTCGCTCTGGCCTCGGGAGGATCCGAGGCCGCAACCCTGGTTGATTTAACCAGTACTGTTTGGGGTTATTTGGGGGTGTTTCTTTTTGTAGCAGCGTATTCATTGGTGCCATTGGAAAATGTGATCCATTTAAGAAAAAGCAAACCTGTTCTTATGGCAGCCGGTATCATATGGATACTGGTCGCTATTGCATATATTCAGATAGGTGATACCCACACCGCACATGAAGCGATTAAAAACGGTCTTTTAGAGTATGCTGAACTCTTTTTATTCCTATTGGTCGCGATGACCTATATCAACTCCCTTGAAGAAAGATATGTTTTCTTAACCCTTCGGGCCTTTCTGGTCTCGCGGGGATATTCTCTGGTAAAAATTTACTGGATTACCGGTGTATTGGCTTTTCTTATTTCTCCAATAGCAGATAACCTTACAACGGCACTTTTAATGGGTGCTGTTGTTATGGCTGTGGGCGGTAAAAATAAAAAATTTGTTGTCCTTGCCTGTATCAATGTGGTTGTAGCTGCCAATGCCGGCGGTGCTTTTTCTCCTTTTGGCGATATCACCACACTAATGGTTTGGCAGAAAGGGAAGGTACAGTTTCTTGAATTTTTTGTTCTGTTTATCCCGGCACTGGTTAACTGGCTATTGCCGGCAGTCATCATGATGTTTGCCATCGGAAAAGCCCAACCCGAGGTTAGCGATGAACATGTGGAGATGAAATATGGGGCAGTGCCCATGATGGTACTTTTTTTGCTCACGATTATTACAGCCGTCAGCTTTCATAATTTTCTTCATCTTCCCCCTGCAGCAGGCATGATGCTGGGTCTTGGCTATCTTGGTTTTTTCTCCTATCATATTAAATTGCATGAAGGCCGTTTAAACAAGTATGATCCCATTTTGGGTGCGCGCAACCCGATACCGTTTAATCCACAGTATGCAACATCTAAAAGAAACAAGTCTCTTTCAGATATTATAGAGTCCATTCCCTATCCTGCTTTTATGATTGATCTTGAGCGTAAGGTTACCCACTGGAATAAATGCATGGAAGAACTCACCAGTGTCAAGGCTCAGGATCGTATCGGAACAGATAAATACTGGTCCCCGTTCAGGGAGGAAAAAGAGAAACTCCTTGTGGATTTTGTCCTTGATAATGCTCCGAAAGCGGAATATGAGAAAGCTTATCATGGTAAACACCATGAAAGTTCAATCATATATTCAGGTCACGAAGCTGCAAGATTTTGTCCGACTATCGGAGATAACGGAACCACGTTAATAATGACCGCAGCCCCGGTAAGAGATAAGAATGGTCAGGTTATAGGTGGTATAGAAATTGTCCGGGATGCAAAAAAATTCTCTTCAGAAAAAGCCCATTTCGATCTAATG
This sequence comes from Desulfobacula sp., assembly GCA_021647625.1. GTDB lineage: Bacteria > Desulfobacterota > Desulfobacteria > Desulfobacterales > Desulfobacteraceae > Desulfobacula. The sequence goes on along the minus strand of JAKIUJ010000109.1, from coordinate 5,079 downwards.
AAAAGAATTGCCAGGGCCGAGTGGGACACCCTGTTATTTTTTTACGGTGTTATCCTTTGTGTCGGTGGTTTAGCCCAGTTTGGATATCTTGGCCTGATTTCCAACTTTCTGTACCTGGATCTGGGGGCCACTTACGCCAATGCTTTGGTGGGTCTCTTATCCGCCATTGTGGATAATATTCCGGTTATGTTTGCAGTTCTGACCATGGATCCTACCATGTCTCATGGTCAATGGCTTCTGGTGACACTCACAGCAGGGGTAGGGGGGTCTATGCTCTCCATTGGCTCGGCCGCAGGAGTAGCACTTATGGGTACGGCCCGTGGTGTTTACACCTTTGGTGCCCACTTGAAATGGACCCCGGTAATTGCACTTGGATATGCGGCAAGCATCCTGGTCCATATATGGCTGAATTCTTCACTCATGTAGATTCTAAAAAACCATTAGTTAGTTTTTAAGAGGAACCGGTAATAAAGTTGCCGGGTCCTCTTTTTTTATTGCACAAAACTATTCATATTTCACTTGCGTCATATTAAACTGAACTTTCCAGTTCATGCTGATATTTTTTGATAATTTAATCGTTAATATCCGTTTTAGAACTATTTGATTTCGTCATTGAAATATCGTTGATATGACAACTTTTCCCCAAACGCACATTTTTTTTAAAAAATAGTTTCTAATTAAATTCCCTAATTTTTTCTAATAAATCAAGGTGATGGTGCTGTTTTTAAAGCTAACACATTGATTATACAGTATTTTTTTTGGTGTTGACTCAAGGCGTAGCTTCTGTTAAACATATTGCATTATTTAAGTACAGACTTTTAGAAAAACTGAAGATAGATATATTTTCACCAAGCAAAGGATGTATGATGAAGCTCCTCTTTGTAGACGATGAACAGACATTTCTAAAGTATTTAGCCAAACGCCTGGTGCTGGATGGTTTCACTGTGAAAACAACTTTTTCCGGTGAGGAAGGGGTTGAAGCAGCATCCAAAGAAGATTTTGATGTTGCTGTTGTGGATTTACAAATGCCGGGAATTGATGGGATTGAAGTTCAAAAAAGACTGAAAGATTTACAGCCGGACTTGCCCTGTATCGTTCTCACCGGTCATGGAAATGTTGAAAACGCCTTGGAAAGCGGTAAATATAATGCATTTAAGTTTTTATCCAAACCCGTGGACATGGATACGCTGATCAAAACGATTAGAGCGGCGTATGATGCCAGGTTAGAAAAGGAAAAACAATCCTCCGGAACTGAGAGTTCACAATCAGCGGAAAAGAGGGACGGACCTTTGTCCAAGTTGTACGGGAAATTCCGCAAACTCTATGGTGTTGATAAAAAGTAGCAGTGAATTCAAGATCGGTTTTATAACAATTTGAGGGAGGATGGTTCATTGACTGTTTCCAATAACGGAACTGCCGGGGATCCTGGCAGACCGGATACGCGTTTTAAAACTTTTTTTTCATTTCTGATTACGTTTGTACTTTTGTTTCTATCCTGGTTAGTGCTGTCAGGTAAATTTGAACCCCTGCTGCTCTGGCTTGGGGCCATCTCCAGTTTTTTTGTTGCCTATTATTTTTATGATCTTTTGTTTCCAGACCTGGAATCAAATTACGCTGGCATTTCTTTCAGGTTTATCTGCTATGTGCCCTGGCTTATATGGGAAATTATTAAGGCTAATTTTCACCTGCTATACCTTGCCTTTCATCCCAGGATGAAAGATTTGATTGATCCGCACATTATTACTTTCAAAACAAATTTAAAATCCGATATTGCCATCACAACCCTTGCCAATTCAATAACACTCACACCCGGCACCATTACGGTAACTGCCACAAGTGACGGAGTGTTTAAGGTGCATGCCATAGACAGACCTTCGGCCGAGGCCCTGCCCGGAACCATGTTGGAGAAGGTTGCCAAAGTGTTTGGAGAACAGATATGATTACTTTTTTTCTAAGCGTTGCATTGGGGCTTTTATTCTTAATGCTTTTTTCGATTTACCGAGCATTGTTCGGTCCAACCGTTCTTGATCGCCTGATCGGAGTTAACGCCATCGGAAGTAAAACAGTTGTGCTTTTATTGTTAATTGGGTTCTTATATGAGCGCGTGGATATGTTTGTGGACATAGCACTGGCTTATGCATTTTTGAATTTTATCGCAGTGCTTGCTGCGTCCCGGTATTTTCACAAACGAAAAGGCCTTTACGAAGAATCTTTTATGGACTAACAGCCATGCGCAGCTTTGCCCCCTCGACCAGGGGAATGCGCAAAAAAACTGAGTTTTTAACAAAACATGAAAGAATATGTTTGCACGGTTCTTTCATATAAATAAGGTCTGACAGGAGCGACAATGGATATACTAGATATACTCGTTATTATCTTATTGCTTACCGGTTTGTTCTTTTTTCTAGGCGGTGCTGTCGGCATTATCAGGATGCCTGATTTTTACAGTCGACTTCATCCGGCAGGAAAGCTTGATACTTTAGGGATTTTTGCAATGGTGACAGGATTTGCTGTTTACAATCTTCATCATTTTTCAATAGAGTCCCTGCTGCTTTCCATTAAAATGTTTTTAATTGTCTTTTTTGTGTTTCTTTCCAGCCCCACTGCCACCCATTCCATTGTTGATGCCGGGATGCGTGCAGGGTTGAGGCACTGGACTAAAAAGAAACGAAAGGGTTAATGATGCTCTGGATTGATTTGATTGTGTTAACCTTTGTTATTTTTTGTGCAATTGCTGCGATAACCGTTAAAGATCTTTTGGCAACTGCGATTTTGTTTGGGGCATATTCTTTTATGATGTGTCTTCTGTGGGCTGTCATGGGAGCCGTTGATGTTGCTTTCACCGAAGCTTCGGTTGGTGCCGGCGTCAGTACGGTTTTTTTTGTTGCAGCGGTATTTCGAACCAGCAGGAGGACAAAAGATTGAAATTATTAGGATTTATCGTCGTTTCCCTGGCAGGCGCTCTATTACTCTATGGTACTCAGGATTTTCCAGCCTGGGGTGATCCGCAATCGCCGGCCTCGGTTCATCTTTCCAATGATTATATTGAAAAGGCGGTTGACCAGACCCAGGTTCCCAATCTGGTGACTGCCGTCCTGGCGGATTATCGTGGATTTGATACCATGTTTGAAACAGCGGTCATTTTTTGTGCAGGTCTTGCCTGTTTTCTCTTGCTCAGAGACTTTAGCAAAAAAAGAGAGCGGTATTACCGTCACGTTTCAACAGGGGTTATTCTGCATGTGAAAAATCAGGAAAAAAAACTCACCGTGGGAAATGAGTTTGAATATATGGATAAGGATTGGGTTCCGTCGGATTTGATCATAAAAACCATATGTCGGATTTTAATTCCTTTTATCCAGATTTATGCTCTTTATGTTGTGGCCCACGGCGATTTTTCTCCGGGTGGCGGATTCCAGGGAGGCGTTATTTTTGGTGCCAGTTTCATTTTAATGGCCATTTCCTATAATTTGAAAACCCTTGTGAATCGAATCAAAGAAAAGGTATTTGGAATCTTTGCCGCTGTCGGGGTGCTGATATATGTCGGCATCGCAGCCTTGTGCATGCCCATGGGCGGCAATTTCCTGGATTACTCGAAACTGGCACCCTTAATTCCGGGTGACCCTGGTCATATCAGGGCGCTTGGCATGCTTGGGGTGGAAATAGGTGTGGGTATTGCCGTGACCGCTGCAATGGCGATTATTTATATCAATATTGTCTCTGAAGGCAGACATGATGAAGGATTATAGGAAAAGGCTATGACTGATTTGTTACCTCTGATCGTGGCAAAGTATAACTATTGGCTTTATGTCATCCTTATGATGATCGGGCTTTATGCCATGATTGCAAAAAATAATTTGATAAAAAAACTGGTGGGGATGAATATTTTTCAAACGGCAATCATCCTTTTTTACGTATCCATCGGATATAAGGTGGATGCCACTTTGCCAATTATTCAAGGAGCCCACGGCGGTCAAGGTGCTGCGATTCAAGCCGCAGATTACATTAATCCCTTACCCCATGTACTCATGCTGACTGCCATTGTTGTCTCGGTGGCCACCTTTGGTGTTGCCATGGCTTTGGCTGTCAGGATATACCAGCGATACCAGACACTGGAAGAAGATGAACTCAGGATGCGCTTATCGGAATAGTAAATTATGGATAATTACCCAGCACTCATTGTTGTCATACCATTGTTAGCCGCTCTTTTGGCCGGCCTTGCCGCCTGGATTGAAGAGCGGTTATCCTACCCCATTGCCCTGGCCGGCCTTGCCATATCATTATATTCCGCAGTGAATGTACTGATACAGGTAATCGCTACCGGACCCATACAATACAAGATGGCCGGATGGGCACCGCCTATGGGGATTGAATACCGAATTGATCTGTTAAATGCTCTTGTACTGGTTTTGATATCAGGTATTGCTTTTTTAAACCTGATTGCCAGTGTAAAAAGCGTTGAACAGGAAACAGGGGATCGAAAGGGAGCATTTTTCACAATTTACATGTTGTTTGTTACAGGGCTTTTGGGTGTAACAGCAACAGGGGATCTGTTTAATCTTTATGTCCTTATTGAGATCACTTCTCTTACCAGTTATGCCATGGTGGCGTTAGGGGATCGGGACCGGGGACCAATTGCCAGTCTCAACTACGTTTTTATCGGCGTTATTGGTGCAAGTTTTTATCTTCTGGGAGTAGGCTACCTCTATCTTATCACCGGCTCATTAAATATGATGGATATTGCGGCTATCCTGCCGAAACTTGCAGAATCATCCACTGTTCTGGTTGGGTTTACCCTATGCATGATTGGCGTGTGGATCAAAATGGCATTGTTTCCCATGCATGTGTGGTTGCCCAACGCATATGCGTATTCACCAGTGGCTTTTGCACGGATAGTGGCCCCTTTGATGACCAAGGTAATGGTCTATGTCATGATTCGACTTATGGTCACCGTATTCGGGCTGGAGTATATCTTTAAGACCCTCAACCTTTCACAGGCTGTTGTATGGCTGGCAACCATCGCGATTCTGGCCGGGGGGGTAATGGCACTGGCACAGAAAAATCTTAAAAAGATGCTCACCT
>JAKIUJ010000108.1 GCA_021647625.1 Desulfobacula sp. | reverse complement strand
AAGGATTTTTTCCTTTCCCATAAAAAGAGTTGTTGACAATGAAGTTATGAACGAGCGCTCGTTCATAGAACTTTTTTGCATTTATTCAGATACTTGTCAAGAAAAACCAAAGGATAGCTCTTAAAAAACAATTGACAAAACAATTCTATTAATTATAGTATTTTAAAAATAGACTGAGCGCTCGATCAGTTTTTAAAATTACGAGCACATTACCCAGGATAATAATATGTTTTATTGTAATAGCATCCGATCAGAAATCTTGAAAATGAGTCGTTTTCTGCTGAATGCTAAATAACCCAAGTAAATTAAGGAGGCACCCCGGTGGATTTTGATCTTACAAAAGAACAGGAGATGATCCGCAAGGAAGTCAGAAAATTTGCCCGAAAAGAGATTGCCCCTATTGCAGGAGAGCTGGACGAAAAAGAGGAGTTTTCAGATAACCTTACCCGCAAAATGGGAGAGATCGGTCTTTTTGGTATGTTTGTTTCAGAAAAATACGAAGGTCAGGGTATGGATTATATTTCATACATTATTGCTGTTGAAGAAATTGCAAGAATTGACGGTTCCCAGGCCGCTACGATCGCCGCAGGAAACTCTCTGGGCATAGGCCCCATCTATTATTTCGGAACCGAAGAACAAAAGAAAAAATATCTTCCCAAATTATGCTCTGGTGAGGGACTTTGGGGGTTTGGGCTGACAGAACCCACTGCCGGTTCCGACGCAGGCGGCAGCCTGACAACAGCGGTGCTGGATGGAGATGAATGGGTCATCAACGGATCAAAAATATTCATTACCAATGCTGCCTGCGATTTGACCATGGGTGTTACTGTACAGGCCATTACCGGTACCCGTGACAACGGCAAACCCGAATATTCCTGCATCCTTGTTGAAGCAGGCACACCTGGCTTTAAAGCGATTCCCATGCACAAAAAAATGATGTGGCGCTCTTCCAATACAGCAGAACTTTATTTTGATGACGTCAGAGTACCCAAAAAAAATATCCTTGGTAACAAGGGCGACGGTTTTCATCAGATGCTCAAAACATTAGATGGCGGTCGCCTCTCCATTGGTGCCATGGGCCTTGGCGGTGCACAGGGTGCTTATGATCTCGGCTTGAAATATGCCAAAGAAAGAGAACAATTTGGCCAGCCCATCTCAAAGTTCCAGGCCATTGCCTTTAAACTGGCTGACTGTGCCATGGAAATCGAACTTGCCCGAAATCTATTATACAAAGCCTGCTGGCTGAAAGATAATAAACGCGCCTTTGAAAAAGAAGCGGCCATGGGCAAATTGTATTGTTCTGAAGTAATGTCCCGTGTGGTTGACCATGCCGTTCAGATCCATGGCGGATATGGGTTGATGAAAGAATACAATGTTGAACGATTCTACAGAGATCAAAAACTGTTGGAGATCGGCGAAGGAACTTCTGAAGTTCAGCGCATTGTTATTTCACGGTATATTGGCTGCTGATTTCACCGGACAAATTAAAAAGGAAAATACCATGACTAAGACAGATCCTTTATTGCTGGTGGAAGAAAAAAACAAGGCGGTTATCCTGACCATGAACCGACCCAAGGTAATGAACTGCCTGAATTTTGATCTTCTCTATTCCATGCGGGACCAAATTGACGAACTCCAATACAGGACAGATATCCGTTGCGTTATTATCACAGGTGCCGGAGAAAAATCATTTTGCGCAGGCGCGGATTTAAAAGAAAGGGCCGGCCTGACTCAGCAAGAGGTTAAAAAATTCATCATAACCATTCGAAATCTTTTAACCTCAATCCAGAATCTGCCCATTCCCGTGATATCCGCCGTCAACGGTATAGCTCTTGGCGGCGGTACGGAAGTGGCTTTGGCATCTGACATCAGAATTGCCTCTGATAATGCCGGCATGGGGCTGACCGAAGCCCGACTGGCCATTATTCCCGGTGGCGGCGGGACTCAGCGCCTTCCAAGAATCATTGGCGTAGCCAAAGCAAAAGAATTGATATTTACCGGTCGACGGGTGGATGCCAAGGAAGCGCTGGACATCGGTCTTGTAAACAAAGTGACCCGACCTGAAAATCTTTTAGCCGCGTGCATTGAAATGGCGGAAATGATTGCCCAAACCGGTCCAATTGCCGTTGAAATGGCAAAGTACGCCATTGATAAAGGCATTGAAACAGATCTTGCCACAGGACTTGCCATTGAATCCAATGCCTATCGTGTGACCATCCCCACAGAGGACAGAGTTGAAGGCCTGACAGCGTTCAGAGAAAAAAGAAAACCGGTTTACAAAGGGAGATAAATAAGTCCATGACCGATAATAAAAGTTTTTGGGAAACTGAAGAAGCAAAACTTGAAGCACGACGGCAACAATCCATCTGCACGGGTGGACAAAAAGCAATTGATAATCTGGCTAAAAGAGGAAAGCGCCCGGTTCGCAATTTAATTGCCGACCTGATAGATCCCGACACCCCATTTTTTGAACTTTCCACCCTGGCAGGATTCGGCATGGGCTATCCTGGCGTTGAGGATGTGCCTTGCGCTGGAATCGTCACGGGCATTGGAAAAGTTCACGGCAACTGGACCATGATCATGGGCTCTGACAGCCGGGTAAAGGCGGGCACTTATTTTCCCATTACATTAAAAAAACATATGAGAGCCCAGGCGATTGCGGAAAAATGCAGGCTTAACTGCATCTATATTGCCGACTCAGGTGGTGTATTTTTACCCATGCAGGCAGATGTATTTCCCGATGATCAGCATTTTGGGTCCATCTTTTATAATATGGCAAGAATGTCTTCCAGGGGATTGCGCCAGGTTACACTAAGCACTGGCGGAAACACGGCCGGTGGCGCATATATTGTATTTATGGCATGTGAATCCATAATGATTGATAAACAGTCGTTTTCTTTTTTAGGTGGACCTCCTTTGGTTAAAATGGCCACAGGAGAAGAAATATCGGCAGAAGACTTAGGCGGGGCCAGGGTTCATACGGAAATTTCCGGTGGTGCGGATCATATTTGTGCTGACCAGACCCAGGCGGTTACCAAAGTAAGGCAATTGCTTTCCCTGACACGGCCCCAGAAAATACATCTCCATAAATATGAACCCAAAGAACCCAAGGTATCTCCAGGTGCAATTTATAAAACCCTTCCTGTGTCTCCCCACCGGGGGATCAATGGCCATGCCATACTTGAAGCACTTGCCGATGAATCCGAATTTATTGAAAGCAAAAAAAATTTCGCACCGGGTCGAGGCTCTAACATTCTGACTGGAAAAATTCGGATAAAAGGGTTTCCAATAGGCGTTATCTGTTCCAATGCAGCCGGGATTATTTTCCATGAAGCAGCCCAAAAAGTGACGGAATGGGTGGTTCGATGCTCCTATGAAAAAATTCCACTGCTCTTTATCCAGAGTGCACCGGGTTTCATGATTGGCTCGGACTCGGAACATGCCGGGATCGGCAAGTTCGGAGCGGATATGGTTCGTGCGGTTGCCTGTGCCCAGGTACCAAAGGTTCAACTGGTCATTGGCCCGGATAATGGTGCTGCCAACTATGGCATGTGCGGCAGAGCCTACAAACCCAACTTTTTATTTTCCACCATGAGAGCCAGAACCGGGGTTATGAGCGGCAGAAGTGCCGGTGGTGTTTTGTTAAGTATTGAAGAAGCCAAAAGGAAAGCAAAAGGCACCCCCATGACACCCGAAGAGATCAGTGAATTTCAACAAAAAATGGTTGATAAATACGATGGGGAAGCCCACCCTTTTTTTTGTGCATCACGTCTTCTCAACGACCGTGTGATTAAATTTTCAGAAATAAGGGACTGGCTTGCAATGGCTTTTGAAGTCAGCCTTGTTAAAGCCATTGGTGATCCTACTTTTGGAAATTTCAGATTTTAACTGCTTTGATTTTATCGGCAGTTGACACGCTTAAGTATTTTATCTTTCTCTCACAAAGACACCAAGTGACCAAGAAAAAATTACTTTGTGATCTTTGTGAGAAAAAAAAATTAAGGAGTAACCCATGACAGAATATGATTATTGGAAAATTTTCCCGAGAATGCCCAAAAGGGTAACCATTGGAGACATCACTATCAGAGATGGTTTCCAGCACCTTGAAAAATTTATATCAACGGTTGCTAAAATCACCTATCTTGAAGAACTTATTTTTGCAGGATGCCGAAACATTGAAGTGACCAATCTGGGAAACCCCAGAAGCATGCCCCAGTTCAGTGATGCTGAAGAACTTCTGGCCCATTTAAGAAGTGATAATTTTGTCGGCAGAGCTGCCAGAAAAGGCATTGACATGAAAGATGTCGTTTTAACGGCCATAACGATCCGTGAAGCGTCTGTTGATCGGGCCATTGAGTTAAAAAAACGAGGCGTCGGGCCGGATCGTGTACTGATGATGGTTTCAACAGAGGAACAGCACCATTTTGCCAACTCAGGCACCACCTTACCCAATTACTGGGCTGAAGCAGAACGATGTATTAAAAAATGTATCACTGCCGATATTAAAATGTGCGGTACGGTATCCACCATCTGGGGCAGCCCCATTGGCGGTGCTACACAATTAAAGGATGCGGTTGCATTCACAAAGCACTGGCTGGATATTGGTGCAAGCGATATCGAGCATGCCGACCATGACGGATCTGCATCAGCTGCTGAAGTATATCGTTACTTTAGCATGATTCTTGATGAAATACCGGACACAAGCCTTCATATTGCCCATTTCCATGAAACCAAGCGTGTGGCATCTGCATCCATCCTGGCAGCACTTCAGGCTGGCATCTGTCATTTTGAAGCAACCCTTGGCGGATTAGGTGGACAACCGGCCAACTTCATGGACGACAGACCCATAAAAGGCACGGGTGAATATTACTATGCTGATGAACGCTATGTCGGACTGGTTTGCCTGGAAGATACCCTTGTACAAATTGACGAAATGGGTATAGAACATGGTTATGATATTGATCGAATCCTGTGGCTGGGAAAACAGCTTGAAAGGACCGTTGGCACAAGGCTTCGAAGTGAAGCCATGATTAACGGAAGAACACTGAAAGAAGGCCACATGGAATACGCCAGGCCCGGGCTTGCCAAACTCAAAGAAAAAATGGATGAAACCCCTGATCAAAGTTTTCCCAAATAGCTGCCACTGGCAGTTTTGATCTTTGACTAAGGCTTGTTAAAAACGAAATATAAAAGTCACCGTTTTAAGTATACAAAGACTTTCATATAAATTGACAAGGAGATGTTATGGAAAAAAAAGAGAAGATCCCACATATTAATGTAGACTATTTTGAAGATCTCACCGGTGATATTAATGATGGTGAAAAAGGCAATGTGGATGAAGTGGGAAAACGCATCAAACAGCTCAGAGAAGAAAGAGGCATTTCCATTGAAGATCTTTCAGATTTGACCGGATTTGATATTGCCAAGCTCAAAGATATTGAAAGCGGGACTGAAAAGCCTCAGCTGGGCACGGTTATGAAATTGTCCAAAGCATTGGATTCTGCTGTGGGGCGGCTGGTTTCAGGTATTGGAAGTAAGATGTATTCCATTACACGCAAAAACCAAAGAAAACAGATAGCGCGTTCCAGTTCAAAAACAAGCAAAAAAAATGTATATTCTTATATGAGCCTTGCGCCTGAAGTCCAGGGCCGTCATATGGAAGCCCTCATTGTCCAGCTGGAAAAAACAGAAGACCAGGAAAATTCGGTCCATAATGGAGAAGAATTTGTTTTTGTCCTTGATGGCGTGGTGAGTTTGACGATCGGTAAAGCAACATATGAGCTTGATCCCGGTGACAGTGCCTACTATCTGTCTACGACATCTCACTATATTACCGCCAAAACAGAAAAGGCCACCATACTCGCAGTTTTATATGAATAAAATTTTTGTATAAATAAGGAGACACACCATGTCGAAACTATTGTGGCAGCCATCTAAAGAACGTATCAAAGCCACTAACATGTACCGCTTTATGACCCTTGTAAATGAAAAATACAGCAAGGATTTTAAAGAGTACCCCTCCCTTTGGGAATGGTCGGTGGATAATATTGAAGACTTTTGGGCAACAACATGGGATTTTATCGGTATCAAGGCATCGGCCCCCTATGAAAAAGCCATTGATGATCCAGGCAAAATGCCCGGTGCAAAATTCTTTGTAAATACCAAGCTCAATTTTGCTGAAAATCTCTTACAATTCAGGAATGACAATCTCGCCATTATTTTCAGGGGTGAAGACTCTGTCAGACGCACCCTGACCTATAACCAGCTCTATGACCAAGTGGCAAAAACCGCTGCTTCTTTAAGAGCCCTTGGCGTTACAAAGGGTGATCGTGTGGTGGGGTTTGTTCCCAATATGCCGGAAAGTATCATTGCCATGCTGGCGGCCACAAGCATCGGTGCCATCTGGTCATCCTGTTCTCCTGATTTTGGAATCAAAGGGGTTCTGGACCGATTTGGCCAGACCCGCCCCAAAGTATTGTTCACAGCGGACGGATATTTTTTTAAAGGGAAACCTTTGGACAGTATTAACCGAATTGCAGGTATTGTTAAAGAGATCCCGTCCATAGAAAAAATTGTGGTGATTCCCTATGTAACGGATAAACCTGATGTAAGCGCCCTGCCTGATGCCGTATCGTTCAAGGATTTTAAGGATTCTTCTGAAACTCAAATTGAGTTTGAGCAGATGGATTTTGATGATCCTTTGTATATCATGTACTCCTCGGGCACCACAGGCCTGCCCAAATGCATGGTCCAGAGCGTGGGTGGTGTGCTCCTTCACCAGAAAAAAGAACTGGTGCTTCATACTGATCTTAAAGAAGAGGATGTCATCTTTTATTTTACCACCTGCGGCTGGATGATGTGGAACTGGCTGACCTGCTCCCTTAGTGTGGGTGCCACCCTTGTTCTTTATGACGGCAATCCTTTCCATCCCGGACCCGAGGCCTTATGGAAAATGGCCGAGGATGAAAAGATCACTGTATTCGGCACCAGTGCAGGCTACATTGAAGCCTTGAAGAATGCCGGTGTTAAACCCAAAGAACAATTTGACCTGTCCCGAATCAAATCCGTACTTTCCACAGGCTCTCCCTTGTCCGATGAAAATTTTGAATTCATATATAAGCAAGTAAAAAAAGATCTGCAGCTTGCCTCCATATCCGGCGGATCGGATCTGAACGGGTGTTTTGCCCTGGGCAACCCGATAGGCCCTGTTTATACAGGCGAGCTTCAATGCAGAGGCCTTGGCATGAAGGTCTATGCCTATGATGAAACAGGCACGCCTGTTGTGGGTCAACAGGCGGAGTTAGTCTGCACCGCCCCCTTCCCTTCCATGCCCATCTTTTTCTGGGGAGATGATGACGGGTCAAAGTATCATTCAGCCTACTTTGATGAATATCCCGGTATCTGGACCCATGGTGATTTTATCTCGGTCACCGAACACGGCGGAGTCATAATGTTTGGTCGCTCAGACACCACCTTGAATCCAGGTGGCGTGCGTATCGGTACTGCAGAAATCTATCGCAGATTAGACGCAATGGAAGAACTGGACGATTCTGTTGTAATCGGCCAGTCCTGGAACAATGATGTAAGGGTTATCCTGTTTGTCAAAATGAAAGCCGGATCTAAACTCACCGATGACCTTGAAAACAAGATCCGGACAGATATCAGAACCCATGCATCCCCGCGCCATGTCCCGACCAAAATTATTGAATGTCCGGATGTGCCTTATACTTTGAACATGAAAAAAGTTGAACTTGCCGTTAAAAAAATGGTTGAGGGCAAGGAAGTGAAAAACAAAGATGCCCTGAAGAATCCTGAATCCCTGGAATTTTTTGGCGGCCTTGATGAATTGAAGTCTTAAATTTTTGATATTATATTATTTGATTTTATCCTCTTTGGGCATGTACTATATCGCCCAAAGGGGATTTTGTTTTATTTTTTCAAACGGAAAACGCTTATGGAATCAAACGTCAAAGATCATTACAATTCAGACAATTTAACAAAAAAAATTCAATCTGCTCTGATAGAAAATGATAAAAATCTGTCCGAACTTACACTCAGGGATCTGTCACCTATCGATCAATTGCATACCGGAGGAGCTAAAGCAAGCATAGACCTGCTCAAAAAAATTAATCTTTCCAGGCATGATAAAATTTTAGATGCCGGGTGTGGTATTGGCGGTTCCGCAAGACTGATGGCAAAGCAATTTGGATGCCGGGTGTTTGGTATAGATCTTGCCGACCAGTTTATTGAAGCAGCCCTGTTTTTGACCCGGTCAACCAGACTTGAACCACAAATTTCTTTTCAGCAGGGATCTGTACTTGAGCTTCCCTATGAAGACAACACCTTTGATACGATATTATGCCAACACATCCTGATGAATATTAAGGACAAATCAAGAACATTTAAAGAATTTTTCAGGGTATTAACCCCGGGGGGCCAACTCCTTCTCCATGAAATTTCAAAAGGCATAAATGATGACATGTCTTATCCTGTTCCTTGGGCTTTTGGACCATCCATCTCCTTTCTCGAACCCTGGGAAGCAACTGCTGTACAGATTAACAAAACAGGCTTCACACCCATAAGCATTATCGACAATACTGATTTTGCATCAGGGTGGTGGAAAAAAATCAAATCAATCCCAAGGTCTGAATCAAGACGTCCTAATGCGTTAAATCCCGGGCTTATCTTTGGCAAAAATGCTGCATTTTTCGGAGAAAACATGTTTGCCAATTTTAAAAATAATTCCATATGCCTTATTGAAGCAATCTTTAAAAAAGGGTAATATAACCCATTATAATCTTTATAGGGAGAAAACATGATATCAAAAAAACTTGAAGAGGCAATCAATTATCAGATCAACCGAGAACTGTATTCAGAATATTATTATCTGTCCATGGCGTCCTATTTTAATTCGGTTGGGTTAAGCGGATTTGAAAATTTTTTCCTGATCCAGGTGGAAGAAGAACGATTTCATGCCATGAAACTGTATCGTTTTTTAAATGAAAAAGGCGGAAGAGTTAACCTTCAGGCAATTGAAGCACCAAAAACGGTATTCAAATCTGCTCTGGAGGTTTTTGAACTAGCCTATGAGCATGAAAAACTGGTATCGCAACTGATCAATGACTTGATGGATCTTGCCATCAAAGAAAATGACCATGCTGCAAAAAATCATCTGAACTGGTTCGTGGAAGAACAGGTGGAAGAAGAAGCGTCCATGGAAACCACGCTAAACAAGTTAAATTTGATCGGCGGGGAAGGGCATGGCCTGCTTATGCTGGATAGCGAACTGGCGCAAAGGGTATTCACGCCACCCGCCAAGTAAGGATCGTGATACCAAAACAGGCCGATACCGAATGGTATCGGCCTGTTTTGGTATTAAATTATTTGGGACTAAAGAAAAGAAAGCGTATTTTCAAACAATCGGCTTGTAATTTTATCGATATATTGGTCTATATATTTTTGGGCCTTTTCAATGGCATTGAACGCTGATATTTGTGAGCCCGGGTTTTGTTTTTCACCTTTCAAGTAATGATTAAAAAGTTTGTCAATCCCTTTTTGGGATCTTGCCAATTGTTTATCCTCATACTTTTCAAGCTCTTCAGTCATCTTTTCTATAAATTTAAAGATATCCTTTATTGAATTCTGTCCCTTATTTGCAGGTACTTGGTTTTCAGGAAATAATTGCAATCCCGTCGGGTATCCAGGCCTGTCTTCAGGTAGGCTTTGTGATCCTGGAGAGGTATTTATTGTCGCTTCCCGGGCCTGGGTTTCAGTAACTAAGGTATAGCTTTTCTCATATTTTAAGTCTGCCGAATACATGGAAACCGTATCATATGCTCCAATGGCAAGGGCTTTTTCCACTGCCTCATCCATATCTCCTTCAGCCATTTCAGAGATAATTTCATCTATTTTTTTTACAATCTCTTCGATATCGGCAAGCTCTTCTTCGCTTAAATCTCCAACAACAGAAAACGTAAAACTGTCTCCCGAAGTCAGGGTGATCTCTCTTTGACTTCGAGACGTCACAGCGATACCATTTTCAGTTTGAACAACCCCTTTGTTGTCATACATGAATGCATCCAGTTGCGCATAGGTATTCGAGGACAAAGTAACCATATCCCCTTCCTTTGTTTGAATCGTCAACCCGGCATTCATGCTCTCATATGTGCTGACAGATTGCTTTCTCATATAGCTTGCGACCCGGGCATCGGACAAGGCTAAAGTGTTGGGGGACAGTCCTGCTGCTATTGGCTGAGTTTGTATGCTATTCATTGTATATCTCCTTGAAAATCGGCCTTTTTTTATATTCCGGCTAAAAAAGATATCGGCAAAAAGACAAAAAATATTTACCCATAATTTAAAATTTTTTTAATTTATGTATTTTCAATCTTCACGAGCTATTGTAGATTAGTCGAAAGTATAATAAAAAAAAGCAGGGTGAGGGGAATGGATACATTCGGATTTACGCAAAAAAAATTCATGTCTTTGTCTAATACAAACCAACATCGGCATTTAATCAACTGGCTGATACAGTTCTATCAAAAACTGACAACCAATCGTGTCCATCACGACGTCTTTATCCATTTTTCCTGTCAATATAACCAAATACTCAAATGGGCTGATATGGCCGTTTTTATTGAACCTGTATCCCATAAGCCAAGGCTGTGGATTGAGGCAATCTCCGACAGAATTCAATATCATCGCCTTGAAACGGGTGCAACCATCCGCGATCCGGATTTACTTGAGCCTGTTCAAACTCAGGATCTTACAAAACCTGTATTCCATGAAAATATTGATTGCCATGTGGCCTTAGACGGACTTAGAAGTCTCTTTAATGTGGGATCTATTTTCAGAACCTGCGATGCGGCCGGTTTTAACTCCGTCATCCTTGCAAATACAAAGGGAAAAGAAGATATACGGGTCCAGAAAACAGCCATGGGATCTCAAGAATGGATCAATCAGGAAAAGACCTGCGACCTGTTTGAAACTCTGTTAAAAAAAAAAGGAAGCGGATACAAAGTGGTCGGAGTTGAAACTATAAAAGGAGCCCGCCCTTATGATGAAATGCCCTGGAAAAAAAAAACCATTGTTGTATTTGGAAACGAAGAATATGGCATTTCATCACATGCACTTGGTGCATGTGAGCAATTTGTTTACCTGCCGATGTTTGGCCGCAAAAATTCAATTAACGTAGCCACAGCTGTCAGCGTTGTCTGTTTCCGGATGGTTCATTGCATTAGACGTCTGCCTGAATTGAATAAAACCGGCCGATGGACTGACCTATGCCCCACTCAAAAATAACTGGTAATCAGTGTCTGAACGAAATAACAAAGCTACAGCGAATTCTTACCATTACTAACGAAATATCTCGTTCGTATCACCGAAAACAAATCGCTATTCAACGACAACATCGAGAAGATAAACGTCAAATTCAATTAAATCTCCGGAATAAATTTTTTTTCTTTTCCGAGTCTCAATCGCACCATTCACCAGAACCTGACCATCAGCGATTAAAAATTTTGCTTCTCCGCCGCTTGCCACAAGATTTTCAAATTTTAATATTTTATATAACTCCACAGGAGAAGTTCTTATTTTTACTGTTCTTTTTTCCATATGATTTGCCTTTCAAGCAATTCTCATTATAGAAGGTTTTGTTGTCACAAGACCGCCGGGATTTTAACAAACCATCTTGCTTTACCGTCCAGATAGATATAATAAAGAATCTTAAAAAAGGATATCTTTTTATGAACTATTCTAAATATATATACATCTTTGTATTTTTCCCCATTTTCATTGTTTTATCCTGTCATCCGGCCCAGGCCTTCAAGCGGGAATATAAAATAACCGGAAAAACAATGGGTACATTTTATTGTGTTAAATTTATCTCAAGTAAA
Organism: Desulfobacula sp.; assembly: GCA_021647625.1. GTDB lineage: Bacteria > Desulfobacterota > Desulfobacteria > Desulfobacterales > Desulfobacteraceae > Desulfobacula. The sequence goes on along the minus strand of JAKIUJ010000108.1, from coordinate 1,675 downwards.
AAAGAAGATCTCAAAACATGGAAATTGAGAATTGATACCCGTCTTAAAGAAATCAACAAACGTTTGTCCATGTATGATCCTAAAAGTGAGTTGTCCAGGTTTAATCGAGAAACAAAAGATCGACCCATTAGAATATCCCGTGATTTTCACACCATTTTATTGCAGGCCAGGCGATTGAACAAGATTACGGACGGAGCATGGGATGGGACGATAAAGCCTATAGTTGACTTGTGGGGCTTTGGAACAAAACAAAATAAAAATACGATTCCCGATTCACTCCTGATCTCACAAGCATTATCCTCAATTGGATTTACCCATATTCAAATCAATAAAGATCCCATTGTTGCAAAAACAGCCGATGTCACACTGGATTTAGGCTCCATTGCCAAAGGATATGGAACAGATGCTGTTTTAGCACTTTTTATCAACACCAAAATTAATAATGTTCTGGTTGAAATCGGAGGAGAGCTGGCAGCATCGGGTAAGAATAAAAAAGGCCGGTTCTGGACCGTCGGGATCAGCCGCCCGGATAAAGGTTTTGCCAATAAGCAGCTTTATAAAATCATTCAACTCGACCACCAGGCCATTGCCACAAGCGGAAATTACAGAAACTTTTTTGAGGTGAATGGCAAAACCTTTTCCCATATCATCAACCCTGTCACAGGATTTCCCGTCGACAACCAGATCGTCATAGTCTTTACCTCCGCGGTTTAACACATTGAGGCTGCGCTGCAAAAACTCTCCAGCGCGCATCCAGCCCATATTGACACTCGTATCGGCAAGCTCTTTTGCCACCATAGGGCTGAGTCGCTCAATATCGTCAAAGCGTATCTTCTTGAGGTACCGCTCGTCATAGATATCATGCGCCATCCACTTCGGCAACAGGCGCATAGGACCGGTATATCCGTTCGCGCGTGCCACCTTCTTTGTAATGCCCCACTTTGTTTCGCCTCCGCTGTCTGATGCGTCGTTGACATACCCGCCCTCTACGGCAATAATGCTGTTGATAATCTCTTCTTTAAGCCTGCTCATCTCACCCACCTATCGCCGCAAAATCAAGGCTCACATTGCGCCACTTCTCATCGACGCTCTCGCGCACATAGAAACGGATGTAACTTTTGCTACCCACAATCTCCACCGCCTCGTCAATCAGCGCCATCGCCTCATGCCACATCGGATCGGAGATCTTGTATTTTTTGAGTGCAAAGATCTTCTTGGCATCCACATTCCCTTTCTTGTCCACTTCAAAGGCGTTCATGATCAGCGTCTGGATCTCCGGATCGGCATCCTTGGTCTTCTCTTTTAGGTACGCGTCTATCTTCTCTTTAGCAAGACTCAGTTTTTCATCAAAGTCGATGTGCTGCTGTACGGCCACCTGTACCTTTCTTAGCCCGTCATAGCTCTGCAGGGTGATGTTGCCTTTGGTACCTTTGGCAACATCAAGACTATACTTTTCGCGCATCATCTCCATGTACTCTCTGATTGCGCCAGTCACATACGCCTTGAACCGCTCCATCAGCGTCACGCCTGTGACGGCTCTGTCCACGATGTCATAGACCAGCTCTGTCTTGAGCTTCTCTTCGTGCGGCACCAGATCCCGGTGTACCTCCTGTCCTCTTTTGTCTTGCCAAAACTCGCGATTTAACATCGCTTTGGTCTCTTCTCTCATCGTCCT
>JAKIUJ010000322.1 GCA_021647625.1 Desulfobacula sp. | reverse complement strand
GTCCCGGGTTTTTCATCTCGGCTTGCCCTTTTATAAAACACAAAAAAGTCGAGATTGGATTTACAAAGACTTTTATAAAAAACTATAAACAAGTGAGGACGAATGGCTAAAAATACAAAGTATATTTTTGTTACCGGCGGTGTATTGTCATCCCTAGGAAAAGGGCTTGCATCTGCAGCCATTGGAATGCTTCTGGAAAGCCGCGGGTTGACGGTGACCATACAAAAACTTGATCCGTATATCAATGTTGATCCCGGAACAATGAATCCGTTCCAGCATGGTGAAGTCTTTGTAACTGATGATGGTACGGAAACAGATCTTGATTTGGGCCATTATGAACGATTCACGAATGCCAAACTGGGCAGGAATAATAATTTTACCACGGGTAAAATATATGACCAGGTGATTTCAAAAGAACGAAGGGGCGAATATCTGGGCGGTACAGTGCAGGTTATCCCCCACATCACGGATGAAATTAAAAAAAGTATCTGTCTTGTCGGTGGAGATGTCGATGTTGTTCTTGTTGAAATCGGTGGTACGATCGGGGATATCGAATCTCTCCCTTTTTTAGAGGCGATCCGCCAATTCAAAGCCGATGCCGGTCCTTCCAATGTTATATATATTCATCTGACACTTGTTCCCTATATAAAAACAGCCCATGAAGTAAAAACAAAACCCACTCAGCATAGTGTAAAAGAACTTAGAAGCATAGGTATTCAGCCGGATATCCTTTTATGCAGAACAGAAAGCTATTTGTCCGATGAGATTAAACAAAAGATTTCATTGTTTTGCAATGTGGATACGGACGCTGTTTTCACAGCCAAGGATGTTGATTGTATTTATGAGGTTCCGCTGGTTTACAATAAAGAGGGACTCGGGGACAAGATTTTACAAAAACTTAACATCTGGGCACGGGCACCGCAGTTGGATGAATGGAAAGAAATGGTCGACCGGCTGCAAAATCCAAGGTTCTCCGTTAATATTGCCATTGTCGGAAAATATGTTGATTTAACAGAAAGTTATAAGAGCTTAAATGAGGCGCTTGCCCATGGCGGCATTTCCAACGATGCCCGTGTGAATCTGCAATACGTGGATTCCACAACATTGACTCAGGAAAATGTTGAAGAAGTTTTGTCACAAAGTGATGGAGTTCTTGTTCCAGGAGGATTCGGATCAAGGGGAATTGAAGGGAAAATCATAGCTGCAAAATATGCCAGGGAAAAAAAGGTGCCTTATTTCGGTATCTGTCTGGGTATGCATATGGCTGTTATTGAAATTGCCAGAAACCTGCTCGATTTAGAAGAAGCCAATGGCGAGGAATTTGATCCCTACACGCCTTATCCGGTCATCTATCTGATGAAAGAGTGGTATGATGAGCAGACCAAGCAGGTTGAAAAACGAGATGAAAAATCCGATAAAGGCGGGACCATGCGGCTGGGTGCATATCCTTGCCAGTTGGTTGAAGATACCCTTGCCATGGCGGCATACAAGCAAAAAGACATTTCAGAACGTCACCGTCATCGCTTTGAGTTTAATAATGCTTATAAAGACCGCCTGGTGGAAGCTGGGCTGATTATCAGCGGTACGTCACCGGACCATGAATTGGTTGAGATTGTTGAACTTAAAGGACACCCCTGGTATCTGGGATGTCAATTCCATCCGGAATTTAAATCCAAACCCGATAACCCGCACCCACTATTCAGAGACTTTGTTAAGGCCTCCATGAAAAATGCTAAACAATAGATGAACTTTTTGGCAAAGATTTTTTATTTTGCCATATCAATTTTTTATATGTGCTGCCCTTTATTCGCAGGGGCAGCGCAAAAAGCGGTATCCCTGGATGAAATTCTGGCAGATCGTATTGCATCTGTTAAACCCTCTATTGTTGCAGTCGGCACTTATTATTTTAATGATATTCCCAAGATAAGATATCTTGGAACAGGATTTGCCATTTCAAATGGGCGCAGAATTGTCACCAATTATCATGTGGTTTCAGGTGTTATAAAGGACAAAAAACAGCCCTATCTTAGAATTTTTCATAAGACTTTTGGAACAAGGGGTATTTTGGCAAAAATTATTGCCATCGACAAGTTTCATGATCTGGTAATTCTTGAGCAGGACGGAGAACCGATACCGGTCCTTAAAATTGCCGACTCCACAAAGGTGCGCGAAGGGTACAGGGTGATTTTTTCAGGATACCCGGTTGGGTTTGTGCTGGGATTAAATGCCACCACGCATACAGGTATAATTTCGAGCATCGCACCCTTGATAAAGCCAAGCCCCACCGCCAGGATAATAGATGGCAAAATCATTCGTCATTTAAATGAACCCTATGATGTGTTTCAGATTGACGGCACTGCATTTCCGGGGAACAGCGGCAGTCCGGTCTGCTTGATGTCGACCGGCGAAGTTATCGGCGTGATTAATCAGGTGTTTGTCAAGGGTAAAAAAGAACATGCATTCACCAGTCCTTCAGGTATTAACTATACTCTCCCTGCCAGGTGTATCACGGTATTGAACACAACGATTCCGTCAATAAAA
>JAKIUJ010000107.1 GCA_021647625.1 Desulfobacula sp. | reverse complement strand
TGTTTTCCATCAGTTTTTCCACAGGGGCACTTATCGGAACTTTTTTCAGGGTAATGGTCAGCGATATTGCCTTTGGCTGGCAGTCCACTATTTTAACATCCAGTCAGACCGTGCATATGATCATTGCAAGGATGGCCTGGCCCTGGACCGGATGGCTGGTATCGATTGCCCATCCACGCCTGGACCAGATTGAAGGATCCAGAATTGTTTTAAAAGACGGCATCTCGGTACTGGCAACCCAGGATCTGGTTTCGTGGTGGCCGTTTTTGTGTATGGGGATTCTTTTCTATGCAGTCCTTCCAAGGTTGATATTGATATTGGCAGGTCTTTTTGCACAACGCCGCGCCTTAGAAGGGTTTGATTTTAAAAGTCCGATGTTTAATGATCTGGTGGCAAGGATGCAGTCTCCTCTTCTTTTTGTGGAATCTCGGGAAATGCCTGTAAGCAGGGTCATTAAAGAAAATCCAATCAAATTTATGGACAGGGTCCCGCAGTTTTTGGATGACCCGGTAATACAGGGCCAATCGGCAATTGTGCTGTTGTCTGAAAAGGCATATGGTAAAGATGCTGAAGAAGCTGTCCTGCAAGGGATTGAGGTGACTATGTTTTACAAAGTTAAACAGATTCTTGATATTGATTTTAATTTTGATGCGGACGAGTCTGCCATAAAAAAAATAGATCCCAATGAAATTGATCAGGTCATCCTTGTCCAGGAAGTATGGCAGCCACCCATTCGGGGGTTGCTGTTTTTTATTAGCCGGCTTGCCAAAGCGGTGCCAGGCGGGTTGCCTGTGCTTGTGTTATTGACAGGTGATGCCGGACAACCTGAGTTGACCTTGGATGCAGATGATATCGATTTTGACATATGGAAAAATGCTGTGTTTAAATTGGGAAATTCTAATATTCGAGTAAAGAGGTTCATCCACCATGATTCCTGAGTTTGCCGTACTGGGCCATCCCAATGAGGGGAAATCGTCTGTGGTGTCCACACTGACTGAAGATGACCAGATCAGGGTGAGCCGGATTCCAGGCGAAACACTCGTGTCCCGAAGCTACACAGTAGCCATAGATGGGGAAAAACTCATCCGGTTCGTAGACACCCCTGGATTCCAGGTGCCCCAACAGACCCTTGCCTGGTTTAAAAAATATGATGGGGACCCGGGACAAATTATTGAATGTTTTATTGACACCTTTCAGAATGATTCATTTTATTTTGATGAATGCGAATTGCTGGCTCCCTTATCAAAGGGTGCTGGAATTATTTACGTTGTGGATGGGTCCCGCCCGGTGCGCCAGGATGATCTGGCAGAAATGGAAATTCTCCGCCTGACAGGACGTCCCAGAATGGCGGTCATCAATTCTAAAACCAATACAAAAGACTACACAGCAGACTGGAAACAGGAATTTCGCAAACAGTTCAATTCCATTCGTGTGTTTAATTCAAACACCGCCAATTTTATGGATCGGATTTTGATGCTGGAAAGTCTAAAATCCATTGATCAGGAATGGGAACCCATGCTTGCCCGAGTTATTCAGGCCTTTAAAGCGGACTGGCAAAAGCGCAATCAAATGGCCTGTAACATCATCATAAAGGCCATGGAAGCAAGCCTGTCTTTTTCCATTTCAAAAAAGGTAAAACAAGGTGCCGACCCGGAACAAATTCAACAGGAATTAACCCACAAGTATCAGGAACACATTAAAAAAATTGAAACATTGATGTTTAAAAAGATCCGGTTGCTGTTTAAGCACAATGTGTTTGAATATCAGCTGCCGGATTATTCTATTCTTTTGCATGATCTGTTTTCCAAGCAGACCTGGGAATTGTTAGGCCTGACAAAAGAGCAGTTGGCCACAGCCGGTGCCATTATCGGCGGAACTTTTGGGGCGGTGATCGATACCGCCGCAGCCGGGATTACATTTGGTATTTTTACAGCGATTGGCAGTGTTATCGGCGCAGGCTCAGCCGTACTCAGTGGTAAAAAAATGCTTGGCAGGAAAAAGGCTGGGTTTCTTCGGCTGGGTGGAGACATAACCCGCCTGGGGCCATCAAAAAATCTACAGTTTTTATATGTTCTGCTGGATCGTGCACTGATTTATTACTCTCATATTATAAACCGGCCGCATGGGAAAAGAGACGCATCTGTTATAAATCAAGCAGGTCCGGATGGAAAAAAAGGGCTTACCGCCGGGTTCACGTCTGCACAACGATCAGTCTGTGCCAGGTATTTTAAAGCCACCACCGGTCGGGCATTGTTCAAAGGGTTTAAACAAGAAAAGTCACTTCATCCTTTTGAGGCATTGATTGAATCCATTCTGGCAAACATATCCGGAACATGAAAATGATCGAGGGAAAGTTTTGTTTTTATGATTGATTTTGTTTAGCGATATCAAAATTTGTTTAATTTTTTATTAAAACTCCTTGAGTCCGGATAAAAAAAACGCATATACTATTTTTGTATTTTTAATCAGTGCCTGACCAAAAATGAATTAATATATGAGGATATATATCCTATGCTGTCCCATCTTTTCAGGCCGATACAGATCGGCAATATGACTTCGAAAAATAGACTATTGATGTCGGCCATGAGCATTAACTTTGGTGTGGATGAGAATTGCTGCGTTACAGACCAGTTGGTACAATATTTTATTGAACGTGCCAAAGGCGGGGTGGGCATGATGCTGGTGGGTGGCGGCAGTGTTCATCCCGGTGGTCAGGAACTGCCGGATCTGCCCCAGATGTATAATGACGACTGTATCCCGGCACTTACCGATATGGTAAAGCGGGTAAAAAAATATGATACACTGTTCGGGGTCCAGCTCATGCATGGCGGTCGCCAGTCTTATCTGCCTCAAAAAGTCGCGCCGTCTGCCATTCCGGCTCCTGCGGTGGTAAAAGGGGAGGTTCGTGCTCTTGAAATAAATGAAATCAAAGATTTAGTGGCCTGCTTTGGCGATTCAGCACGGCGGTGCCAGGCATCCGGATTCGACTTTGTTGAACTGCACAGTGCCCATGGTTATTTGATCAACCAGTTTCTGGCACTCAACTCAAATATCAGGACCGATGAATATGGCGGTTCTTTTGAAAACAGGGCCCGGTTTTTATTTGAAATTATAGAGGATATCCAGGAAAAGACGGGTAAGGATTTCCCCATCGGCGTTCGTATCAATGGAAAAGATTATATCGAAAACGGGTGGCAGCTTGAAGATACGGCCCGCATAGCACCGATGCTTGAAAGAGCAGGGGTGGCATATATCCATGTTTCCGGTGGTGTGTATGGATCAACAGAATTGACCATTCCTTCCATGTATACCCCCCATGGGTGTTTTGTCCATTTGGCACAAGAGGTGCGAAAACATGTAAGCATTCCTGTCATAACCGTGGGCCGGATTAAATATCCGGATCATGCAAACCGGATTATTAAAGAGGGTAAGGCAGACATGGTTGCACTGGGCCGGTCTATTATTGCCGATCCGTATTACCCCGAGAAAGCAAAATCAGGCGAGTTCGAAAAGATTCGTCCCTGTATCGGCTGTTGTCTTGGCTGCATCCATGCCGTATTGGCAAAAGAGCCGGGGTCATGTGTTGTAAATCCGGATGTGGGACGCGAATATAAATTAAAAGATGAAACAGGACCCGAAAAAATAATAACCGTTCTTATCACAGGGGCAGGTCCTGCCGGTATGGCAGCGGCCCGCCAGTTTGCCCTTCTGGGTCATAAGACCATTCTTTGTGAAACAAAAGATGCATCCGGTGGTCTGCTTGATCTTGCATCCAAAGCACCGGGCCGGGAAGAACTCAACGATATCCTGACCTTTTTTAAAAATGAGATGACTGTCCTTGGTGTTGATGTCCGATACAACACGCCCCTTTCAGTGGAATTGATCAATCAGATTAATCCGGACCAGGTGATCCTTGCCACAGGTTCCATGCCGGAGATGCCGGTCATAAAAGGATTGTTCCAGACAAAAATGGACCTGGTGACCAATGTGGATGTGATCAGCGGTACGGAAAGGGTCGGGGAAAAGGTGATCGTTCTGGGTGGCGGGATGACGGGTCTCATTACGGCTGATTTTTTGGCTGACCAGGGCAAAGAAGTGGTGGTGCTGAACCGGAAAAAAAGTTTTGCCGAAGAGATGTCCAGCAATGACCGGTATTATTTAAGAGAGCGTTTAAAAAAGGGCAATGTCGTTCTTTATAAGAAAGTATCGATCAAAGCCTTCACAGATAACGGTGTAACCTTCAAGGCCAATGGAGAAGATATCTCTTTAAGCGGGTTTACATCTGTTGTGATTTCTGAAAAACACAGCCCGATCAGGGATGCAAAAAAACTTGAAAAAAAAACAAAGGCAAGTTTCCATTTTATCGGCGATGCAAAATCGCCAAGGCATTTGATGTATTGTATCAGTGAGGCAGAAGAGATTGCCAGATCGGTTTAGGTTTTGGTTATGTTCTAATTAGTGCCTGACCGAAAACCCGTGTCTGGACGAAAAATTGTCCATATGCAAGGCGCAAGAAATTCTGAAACCGGAGTGTACTATAGTACATGAGGATTTCAGAATTTTGCAGCAACGAAGCAGATGGGTGGGTTTTCGTTCAAACACTAATTAGGAGAAAAAATGAAAGACATATATGATAATGCAAAAGTATTGATGAAGGGATATTGCAGGGTCTGCAAGGAATGCAACGGAAATGCCTGTGCAGGAGAAGTGCCCGGTATGGGGGGGCTTGGGACGGCATCTTCGTTTAAAGCCAATGTTGACGCCCTTGCGGGAATTCGGTTTAATATGCGTCTGGTACATGATGTTGTTGAACCCGATACCCGGGTGACCCTCTTGGGTAAGAAAATGTCCATGCCGGTTCTGGCTGCGCCCATTGGAGGGGTTTCTTTCAATATGGGCGGTAAGATATCTGAAGAGGATTATATTAACGCTGTTATATTTGGATGCAGGCAAAAAAAAATCATGGGGTGCACCGGAGACGGCGTGCCGGATTTTATACATGAAACAGGATTAAACACCATTAAAAAAGCCAAAGGCCATGGGATTCCATTTTTCAAACCCTGGGAAGATGAGGAACTATTTGCAAAATTAAAAAAAGCAGCAGACTGCAATGCAGATATCATGGGCATGGATATTGATGCCGCAGGATTGATCACACTAAAGAAAATGGGCCGTCCTGTCTCCCCTAAGACCATACAAAAACTTGCATCCATTATAGGAAAAACCAAGGCAAAATTTATCCTTAAAGGCATCATGACTGTTGATGACGCCAGAGCAGCGGTAGAAGCAGGTGCCCATGCAATCGTGGTGTCCAATCACGGGGGGCGGGTACTTGATTTTACACCCGGGGCCGCAGCCGTACTGTCAAAGATCAGTGCCGCAGTTAAGGGTCGGATTGCTATTCTGGCAGATGGCGGGGTAAGGTCAGGTGCTGATGTATTAAAACTGCTTGCACTTGGTGCAGATGCTGTTATGATAGGACGTCCTTTTTGTGTAGCAGCAGTGGGTGGTTTGCAGGAAGGAGTGGAACTCTACATTGATAAAATCCGAACGGAACTTGAACAGGCAATGGTCTTAACTGGTGTGCAAAAAGCAGACAATGTTCCTGAAACCATTCTTTATGGTTTTGAATAATTTGTCATGCCACAAAGAGTTATATATGGAATAGCACAGCAAACCTGCATAGTATTTCATATTTTGTTATGCGCAATGGCTTGCAGGCCAAGCTGAGCATGGCCGTAATTGGAAAACGATTTATGGACGAAAAACCAAGCATTGAAGAACTACAGTTTCATATTCGGGAATTGAAAAACGAACTTTCCCGGATGAAGGTCTCGGAAGAACGCCTTCGTCTTGCCATTGAGGCAGTTAATGATGGTATTTTCGATTTTGATTTGAAAAGGAATATAACCTATTTTTCACCCCGGTATTATACCATGCTGGGGTATGAGCCTTACGAAATGCCCGCTAACAGGGAAACATGGAAGAATCTGCTTCACCCTGATGACAGGGAGAAAACCATCGCCTATGTGGATGCACGAATAGAAAAGAAAAGAAGCTGGTCTCTGGAGTTTCGTCTTAGATGTAAAGACGGGACGTATAGATGGATAAAAGGTCGCGGCAGGGTTTCGGGATTTGACGAATACGGCAACCCGGAACGGAGAACAGGCACCCACACCGATATTACACAACGCAAGGAAGCCGATGTTGTAAGAGAAAACCTTATTGAAAAACTCAATGCGGCACTCAAGGATGTAAAAACGCTTGGCGGTTTGATTCCCATCTGTTCGAGCTGTAAGAAAATAAGAGATGACAAGGGGTATTGGAATCAACTGGAAGCATATTTTGAGCAGCATTCCACAGCACTTTTCAGTCACAGCCTTTGCCCGGGCTGTATGGATGAAATATATGGCAATGATGACTGGTATCAGGAACTTAAAGACAAAAAAATAAAATAATTAAACATAATTTTTACCAGTATATAGGTCACGAGCAACAAACTTCGCCTGCCTTTTTTTATGGGGTATTCAGAATGCTAAAGCAAAACCGTCAAGAGCCGCTAAGGGCCCACTCAAAAATTAATTACCAATTTTGCATCATTCCCGGATGGAAAAGATCTCAGCCATCATGCATCGGGCGCTGCCGCCGCCAATGGTCTCAATTGTTGTCAGATCAAAGCTTAGAATGGTGCCGTATTGTTCTAAAAAGACTTTTTGTTTTGATGTGAATGCCTTGTGTGCACTTTGGGACATTACGATAAAGGATTTGTTTTTTGAATTGCGAACCTCCAGAATATTACCGCAAAAATTATGTTCCATCTGTTCCATTGTTATTTCCAGAATATCAAAAGATTTTTTTAATGTGGCAAGAACATGATCTTTTTGTTTTTTATCAGGGATACAGTCCGAGCAGATTACTGCATATTTTTCTCCCAGGCTCATCATGACATTGGTGTGGTAAATGGGGTTGCCGGATGAACTTTTGGTATCGAATAAAATGCCCTCAAGGTAAAATCTTAGCCGGATAAAATTATCGAACTGGTCCGGGTCACATCGTTCTGAACGGGCGGCATAAACTACTTCATCCACAGGATCAATAATCATGGAGCCTGTGCCTTCAAGAAACTTTTCAGGCTCGTCCAGTCTGCCCACATTGATACAGTTGCGGATGGTGTATCCGTTTTTGTTAAGCAGTTTTTCCACCTCTAAAAGCCGACGTTCGGCCTGTCTGTTTTTTGCCATCATGGGGTAGGTTAAAATGGTTCCGTCGTGCTCGGTGGAAAACCAGTTGTTGGGGAAAATAGCATCCGGGGTCGTGACTTCCCGGTCATGGGAAGGCTCCAGAATCAGAACGGTGACACCCGCATTGCGAAGGCCATCCACCATGTCCTGAAATTCTTTATTGGCCTTGTTATTGATGACTTTAAAATCTTTCTCGGGTTTATTCTGGAATTCATTATCAATACCGGTTTCTTCATTGTAGCCAAAATCAATGGGACGGACCATGAGTATGGTGTCAGCGGTTCTTGTAATTTTAATTTCCATAGCTTGAGTTTTTCCATTATAATTCAAATAGACTCTGTATTGCATTTCAGGGCTGATTTTACTATACTTAATGAAAATTAAATTTCGAGTGTTCAAAAAATTTCAATTCATACCAAAGGCTTATATTGATGAATCATCCTGAAACCCTGTCTAAAACACCATCGCTAAAAATCTACCATGAACTTATGGCAAATAAAGTCGGAGATATTCTGCTGGTTTCATGTCCCTACGATGCCTTTATTATGGAGGAAGAAGGGCGGCTTTCAACCCGAATTATTAACGAATACAAGGGGCTGAATTTGTCCAAACCGCCGAGATTAACCTGGGTGTCTTCTGCAAAAGAGGCTTTTTCACGGCTGGAAGAAAAAAAGTTTGATCTGATCCTTGCCATGCCGAGTCTGGATGGTATGGATGTTTATTCCTTTGGGGCAAAAGTCAAACAGCGATATGCTGATATCCCTTTTTTTATGCTGCTGCACAACACCTGCGATGTGGATACCTATCTCTGTGTAGACAATTCCAATGCCATTGACCGTACCTATATCTGGGGCGGGAATGCCGATCTTTTACTTGCCATTATCAAAAACTTTGAAGATGAAAAAAATGTGGCTTTTGATACGGCAAATGCCAGTGTCAGGGTGATTATCATGGTGGAGGACTCCCCCTATCATTTTTCTTCATTTCTGCCGGTATTGTACAAACAGATTGTTATGCAGACACAGTCTGTTATAGATGAGTCCATTAATGATGAACATCGATTATTGAAAATGCGGGGCCGGCCAAAGGTGCTTGTGGCACATGATTATGAAGAGGCGGTTAAATTGTATGAAACATATAAGCCCTATGTTTTATCGGTTTTTTCAGATATGCGGTATCCCAAAGGCGGTAAGGAAGACGAGCATGCGGGATATAAGCTTTTGACTAAAATTAAAAAAGAAAGCCCGGATCTTCCGGTGTTGATTTTGAGTACGGAAGAAGAAAACAGGGCAAAAGTTGTGGATATTCCAGCTGTTTTTATCAATAAGAATTCCAGCACCTTAAACGATCAGATAAAAAGTTTTTTTGTCACCTATCTTGGATTCGGCTCCTTTATATTCCGTTTGCCAAATGGCGAAGAGATCGCCCGGGCCAGTGATTTGCGGGCCATTGAAAAATTGTTGTCTGAGATTCCGGATGAATCCATTGTCTTTCATGCCATGAACAATGATTTTTCAAGATGGTTCATGGCCAGAAGTGAGATTGATTTTGCACTCCAGCTCAAACCATATAAAATCAGCGATTTCCCGGACCCACATGATTTAAAGAAATTTTTGATCGAGAGTATTCATGCCCGGCGCAAGGGGTCAAGCCAGGGCCAGATTATTGAATTTGATTCGAAAAAATTTGATTCCGATACCGGATTTATGAAAATTGGTAACGGCTCTTTGGGCGGCAAAGCCAGGGGACTTGCCTTTATGGCATCCCAAACCAAACGAGATCCGTCTTTGCAGGAAAAATTTCCTGATGTGGAAATTCACATTCCCCAGACCTTTGTGATTTCAACAGAAGGGTTTAAAAATTTTGTTGAAGAAAATCAATTGTTTGAATTGCTGCAATCCGATGGGGAATTGACCGATGAAAAAGTGGTTAAAGCGTTCATGGATGCAGCATTTCCAACCTGGTTAAAGAAAAATCTGGAGGTTTACCTTCAAAATGTCCGATACCCCATTGCGGTTCGGTCGTCTTCTTTGTTTGAAGATGCCCATTACCAGCCCTTTGCAGGTCTATATGATACATATATGCTGCCCAATTCGCACCCGAATCTGGAAAAACGCCTGGAACGGTTGATCATGGCTGTCAAAATGGTCTATGCGTCCACATATTTCAAAGCACCAAGATCCTATGCAAAAGCCACCATGCATAGAACCGAAGATGAGGAGATGGCTGTAATTTTACAGCAGTTGACCGGAATGGAGTATGATCATTATTTTTATCCGGCCATTTCAGGGGTGGCCCAGTCGTATAATTTTTATCCCATCTCCCATTTAAAGGCGGAAGAGGGCATTACCTATATTGCGCTGGGCCTTGGAAAGATTGTCATGGAAGGCGGACAAACTTTGCGGTTTTGTCCGAAATTTCCTCAATTTCTACCCCAATTTTCCATTGTTGATGATATCCTTGAAAATTCACAGAAATATTTTTATGCCCTGAAATTGAATGAATTCCCAGGTGATGAAACCTTTATCGCAGGTTCAGGCGATGATCCTACATTGGCTAAACTTGATTTGAGTGATATGACAGATCATCCGGTCGTACGGCTTTTATCCTCAACTTTTTATGTCCAGGACAATCGTATCCGGGATTCTTTTTCCAGTAAGGGGTTTCCGGTGCTTACCTTTGCAGATATTTTAAAATATAACTCCTTTCCCCTGGCACAGATTTTAGAAGAAGTAACAAAAATCGGCAGCAAATGGATGGGAGCCTCTGTTGAAGTTGAATTTGCCGTGAATCTGCCCGGCAATGAAAAAGAAAAACCCAGATTTTCTTTGCTCCAGATTCGACCCATGGGCAGGTATAAACAAAATATGGGCGTAGATATCGGTGAAAAGGAAATTAAAAAGACGTTCTGCTATTCCAGCCTTTCTCTTGGGAATGGGGAATATAAAGAAATTTACGATCTGGTTTATGTTGATCCACAAACCTTTGATCCTGCAAAAACCATGGAAATTGCTGCTGAAATTAACAAGATCAATGCCATGTTTAATGAAACAAAAAAAAAATATGTATTAGTTGGACCGGGGCGATGGGGATCATCAGACAGATGGCTGGGAATCCCTGTTGTCTGGAATGACATTTCCAATGTCGGGGTGATGCTTGAGACAACCATAGAAAGCATCAAGGCCGATCCATCCCAGGGGTCTCATTTTTTTCAAAATATCACCTCCCTTGGTATCAGCTACATTACCGTATCAGACAAAGGCCGCGACTTTATTGACTATGAATTTTTTAAATGTCAGACCTTTGAAAATACCACAACTTATTTAAAGCATATCCGGTTTGATAGTCCCATAAAGATATTGGTGGATGGTAAAACATCCCAGGCTATACTCATGCCATATGAAAAAGAACAACCCAATGATGCGATGCAGGATATTCCATTGATTGATTCTTAAGGGTTCAAGCAAACTCTGTACAAAAAAGGAACTGCCATGAAAATTCTAGTCATTGACGATGAGCAAATTTCAAGAAAAGTGCTATTGAAATTACTGGCAGGAATAGGGGATTGTACCGCTGTTGATGACAGCTTGAAGGGGCTGAAACTCGCAACTGTGGCATTACAGAAAAAAAAGCCCTATGATCTGATCACCATGGATATCTCCATGCCGAAAATGGATGGACTGCAGTTGCTTGGGGCAATTCGAAAGAAAGAAAAATCTCTAAAAATAGAGAAGGTGGACCGAATGAAAATAGTCATGGTCACATCCCGAATGAATATTTTCACGATTAAAGACTGCATAAAACTGGGATGTGACGGGTATCTTTCAAAACCGGTAAATAAGTATCAACTGATGGGAACACTCGGGAAAATGGGATTTACAGATCTTCCGAAAATCAAATACGAGACCCAGGAAAAGCAGACCCGGATAGTTGCACAGATTATCAAGCGGTTTTATGCAGGAAAAATTCAGTTACCGGTTCTCCCGGGAATAGCAAAAGAAATTCAGGATTTGATGGAAAATAAGGACCCCTCCACAAGGGACCTGGTGGAGATTGTGAAAAAAGATATCGTGATCAGCACCAAGTTGATTTCCATTGCAAATTCTGCTTTATATCGGGGTATTGAAAAGGTGACCGATCTGAATACTGCCCTGATTCGTCTTGGAATGAAAGCATCCTCAAGCCTGATTACTACGCTTGTGGCAAAGGATATGTTTACATCAAAAAATAAACAGCTTAACGGGTTTTTAGAAAAGTTATGGATGCATTCCTTTGCCTGTGCCTGTTTTGCAAAACGACTCGGTGAAGAACTCAAAAGTAAGAGTGCCGACTCTCTGTTTTTAATGGGAATTGTTCATGATATTGGCAAGATGCTGTTGATCAAGGCCATCATGGATATATATCCTGAAGAAACCTTTGATGAGGATATCCATATCGCTATCCATGAGATCCATACGACTTTTGGTGCTGTGCTGCTAAAGAAACTTCGGTTTGCAAAGGAATTTCTTCACATTACGGAATTCCATCATTGGAGTGATTTTTCCAAAAAAGACGGTCAGGAATTATTGATCATTAATCTGGCTGATATTTTGGCCAATCAGACCGGATACCATTTTTTTGATGGAGAAGCAGTCGTTGAAAATGAGGCCCCGATAAAAATAGAAGGTCTGAAAGTATTTAAGCAATTGGGTCTGGAAGAGGAAAAAATCCAGGCCATGGTCAAAGAAATGAAAACAACAATTAAAGAAAGCGCCAAAGCATTTTGAAATTGTATGGTTGATGTATGCCTTTATTCTTGTACATACCTTGGATAGCTTTTCTTTGCAGCTTTTGCCGCATTCAGGTCAATGTTGAGTGTTAAAAAATCTTTCTCTTCACTGGTTAATCCAAGTACATTACCCCGCTCAGGTTCAATGATCCAGCCGGTACCGCCAAAATCCTCATCCACAGTGTTTGGTCCATTAAAGTTGGAAGACAGACAAAAGGCACCGGATACAATTGCCGCAGCCTTTCCACCTGTTACCCAGATATCAATTTTTGTTTTTGGTGTGGCTCTGGGGCAGACCAGGATATCGATATCCTGGGCCAGATACTGCCTTGCCTGAACCGTAAACCATAATTCCGTGCAGATTAAAAATCCGATCTTGATCCCATTGATATCGACCACATTAAAATCCCCCTTTCCTTTTTCATACCAGGAGGCTTCATAATATCCGTGTTCATCCGGAAGATAATATTTATCATGGACCGGTATCATGCCTTTTTCTTTGGTAAAAATAAATCCGTTGTTCAAGCGTTTGGCGTTTTCTATCACAGGCCGGGAAGAAATGATGGTTTCAACCGGAAGTTCATGTAATCGTTCAATCCATTTTTCATGGGTTTTAACGGCCCTTTGCCAGGCTTGCATGTTGATGACATCGTTAGATCGTGTAATCCATTCAAAAAAAGGCATTTCCGGAAGTAATAGAAGATCAGAGGCATAGCTTTTAAGGTGGGTAATAAGTTTTTCCCAGTAGGTGTCGGATTCAGTCCAAGTGTTGGGTAATTCACATACGGTTACATTCATTTTTTGATTATCCTTGAATTTGAAAAAAGTATTATTTCAGTTTAGCAAAAACTTGTAAACCACTTTTAAATATACCAGTCAATTCTCCCTGATTTCGAAAGAGATTCCTAAGGGATTGGCTTGATTTTTAGGTAAAAGACAGGTAACGTCACAAAAAAATAGATTGGAAACCCGCAAGGAGCCGCAATGCATCTTGAATGCCGACAATTAAACTTCACATATCCCGGCAGCGATATCGTTGTGATCGAAAACCTGTCTTTTTCTATGGAAAACCCCGGGTTCAAGGCATTGTTCGGTCCGTCCGGAGTGGGGAAAACCTCCCTTGCCAAAATGATCGCCGATTCTGATATAGTTACGGATGGTCAGATAATCATACAGGACATTTACTCTGTTTTATATTCCTATAATTTGGAACGGTTGCCTGGCTGGTCAAGCACGGGCCGTCATCTAAAAAAAATAACGCCCGGGGGAAAAGAGGCATTAAGAGAAGAACTGGTGGATATTTTTGAACTCAAAGATGTTCTTAAATCACAATTTTCCCAATTGTCCATGGGCCAGCAGAACCGGATCAATCTTATTCGGTATTTATTACAGGAATTTGACCTGTTGATACTGGATGAAAGTCTGGCCAATGTGGATGAGAAATTACGTGAAACCATTATTCTTGCCATCAAGGAGTTATTCAAAGAAAAGATGTTTTTATATATCTCCCATAATTTAATGGAGGTGTCCAAATTCTGTGACCAGATCCTTGTGTTCGGGAAATCTATGGGTGAGAAAAAAAACTCTATGATCAGCGGCCGGGATTACAAAAAAGAATATACCCTGGATA
>JAKIUJ010000106.1 GCA_021647625.1 Desulfobacula sp. | reverse complement strand
AAGCTCCCTCTTATCAGGGCTAACGCATATAAATTTTCCATTATAAAAAATTCAGATAGTTTCGGTTTGAAGGTAAACGCAAATTGAAATCTCGTTTTGCATAAGTAACTTTAAAACAAAAAATTAAAATTCATGCCAAGTTTAAATGCGTTTACCCTGTGCGCATGACCGTTATAGGAAAATTAGAATAAAGCCTGTGATAATAGATCTTGCGAGAAGGAAGAGTGTCATTCCAGCTAAAAAAAGAGCGAGAACTATATCAATAATATTTTCTTTTCTTTTGTCGGAATAACTGAAAATCCATCCAAATAAAATGCCGCCAAATAAACCGCCGGCATGACTCCAGTTGTTAATGTTTGGCAGTAAAAAACCGATTAAAACAAGGCTGACGATCCATCCGCGGGTTTGTTTATAAACCAGTTGACCCCATTCTCCTCCCCTTGAGCGACCAAAATACAATGAGGCGCCAATAAGACCGCAAAGCCCTGAAGATGCACCTATCGTTAGGTAGACGTTGCCGAAATAGGAGAGTAAAAAACCGGCAATTCCGGACAAAGTATAGATTGAAAACATTCTGGACAGCCCAAATTCATGCATGACCAATGGGGCCACTGTACGAAGCGCCATCATGTTGAACAGGATATGAAGCAAACCACCGTGGAGCCAGTTGGCTGTGATAAGGGACCACCATGCTTCAAATTTTACAATCGGCAAACGTCCCGAAGCCCCTAAAAAATTGAGTACATCCATTGATGGCGTCAAGGCATAGAAGGGGTTCAGTGTCAATCTAATGTTTTTACCACTATAAATCAGACTGATAATATAGATGGCTACATTGGCGGCAATCATAATGTTCAAAAGTCGCTGTGGAGTAAGTATTTTGTACTGTGGGTTGAAGTTTGTCATGATTTTACGGATTAGCTATTTATTTTAAAGTCAATATTGATAGGTTTTTTGCCCAGGGTAAACGCATTTAAACTTGGCATGAATTTTAATTCTTTGTTTTACAGGTACTTATGCAAAACGAGATTTTTATTTGCGTTTACCTTCAGACCGTAACTATCTGAAATCATTAATATGGAAAAGTTACATGCGTTAGCTCTGGTTTTTTGCCAAATTTTACAAAATTTAATTTGCAGACTTGAAAATAAGCAGCAATCGGTTAAAATCAACATGTTTTGTAATCACTAACCTCAAAGAGGGAAAAAAAATGAGCATTATATCTGTTATCAGTCTTGCTGCTGCCATGTTCATTATTGCCGCAACTCCGGGGCCCGGAGTTTTTGCAACAATTTCAAGGTCCCTTGCATCAGGATTTGTACCGGCTTGTGGTGTCATTTTGGGCATTGTAACCGGTGATATTATCTTTTTATTGTTTGCCATTTTAGGGATGTCCGTCATTGCAAAAGCCATGGGTGTTTTTTTTATCATCGTAAAATTGATCGGCGGGGTGTATCTGATTTTTTTAGGGGTTAAAATCTGGCGGTCTGACCCGATGGTGCCCGGACCATCGGAAAAAAAGAGCAATAAAAGATATGGGAACTATATTGCCGGACTTTTTATCACCTTATCAAATCCCAAAGTTATTCTTTTTTATTGCACTTTTTTACCGACATTCATGGATCTGAGTTTGTTAAATTCTTTTGATATCTGTCTTGTTGCACTTGTTGTATCTGTGGTGCTGGCATCGGTGTTGATCGTTTATGCCTATCTTGCAAACCGGGCACGGGTTTTGTTTTCAAGCAGGCGGTCCGTAAAACGGTTGAACAGGACAGCCGGCGGTGTTATGGTGGCAACCGGGGTTGCGATTGGTGCAAGTTCGTAAAGTTGGTTGCAATGATGGATATTTTGTTCCATCTTTTTACCCCAACGTTGGGTTTATTCAATGACTAAGGCTTTTTCAAACACCTCTAATATTGATTGGTTTACAAATTTTTCTAATTTTTGCTCGGTAAAAATCAATTCTGTCTTTTCCAAAGAAAAAGTGACAGGTACGCTTTTTAAGACCGCTTTTTCGGGGGTGCCGATATATAGGGTTAAGTCAATTTCAAGGACCATATCTGTGACAGCCCCTTTTTTTTGTGCCCTGCATTCAAACCGGTTAATGGTGCCGGCAACAAGATAGGTTGATTTTTCGGACACCTTTGTTACACCATTTGGTGTCAATTCCCATGGCTCTATTGAGACAGGTGTATACCCTTTGTCCTCAAGAAACAGTGATGCCGCCCGGGTTAATTTTAATCCTAAATCCATCCCTTTTACAAAATAAGTTTCCTGGCTGTTATCGACCAGAATTCTGCGTCCGATATAGCCTTGCACCGCATCCATGCGGTTGTCTGTAAAATTTGACAGGCCAACGGATATGCCGATTTTATCCGGTTTGATTTTTGTTGTTTCTTCAGGGTTTCCGGAGTAAGTAATATCTATGTATTTTTGCCCTGATGTTGCGCAGGCCATTAAGGTAAGCAGCATGATAAGTAACAGACAAAAAAATAGATCTGAAATCGTTTTTTCATAAAAATCTCAAAAATTTAAGTTGGCCCCTTTCCTAAGGTTCAGTTGAGTTTAATATCATCAATGCGAACAGCTTTAATGTATTCTTTGACGGCTCCCAAGGTAAGGGTAAACATTTTGGTACCGGTTAAAATGGCAACCGCATCATCCTTGGCTTTGCAAATACCGGCAAAGATGGGTCCCATAACAGCAGCCGGATTTTGAGTTTCAGCAGGATCTTTCTGCATGGCAGCAAGATATAGGTTTAACCGCTCTTTAATTATTTCGAAATAATTAATATTCTGCCCTGTGCTGGTCTGGGTCAATGTGGAGATGTTTTTGGAAATTTCCTGAATAGTATTCCAAAATATTTGGGTAACCTGGTCTTTGTTTTTGTCAGTAGCCGGCATGAAAAATGAGATAGCCCAGCCAACACTTAAAATCTTGAGCAATTGAAGCTCGTATTCAATGGTTGTTCGGTTAACAGAGCTATCTTCAGGTATGGCAGACAAAAGTGCTTTTAAATCGGTTCGATCAATGGCGAAGGTCGCAAGATTTTCTGCAAGTTTATCCGGCGTCAGCGTCTGATTTTTTTCCGGGTCCATGGTCAAGCCTTTTTTGTTAAAAAGTTGTACAAAATGATCCTGTTATGACATATTATAACGGTTTTAAAATATCAGCAGAATGTGGTTGTGTAAACTTAAAAATCATGGAAAAATGGATTTAAACTACTTAAGGCCCCTGTAATCTTGTTAAATTCATATAAAAAGTTTGATTCCATAGGGTTCTGGAATCAAAATTTAATTTGCAACAGAGTTGTATTGTGTTTACTTGTTGGAGAAAAACAGCATGACAATTGAATCTATTAAAGAACGATACGACAGAAATTTTGATACGCTTTCCTTAAAGGAGCAAGCAACCCTTAAAGCTTCCAAGGTAGTGGTCATAGGTCTTGGCGGTCTTGGCGGCGGGGTTGTGGAAATGCTTGCACGGGTGGGAGTTGGCCATTTAACATTGATTGACGGTGATGTGTTTGAGGGCAGTAATCTGAACCGTCAATTGCTATGCGAAGAAACATTAATCGATTTTTCAAAAGCTTTGGCTGCCAAAAACAGGGTGGCTGCTATCAATTCTGAAGTTAACGTTATGCATCGCCAATTGTATGTGGATGCATCCAATTTATATGATCATATAAAAGGTGCCGATGTGATCATGGACTGTCTGGATTCAATTGACATACGGTTCTTATTGCAGGAGGCTGCGGTAAAAGCGGATATTCCAATTATTTCTGGTGCCATTGCCGGTGTAACAGGCCAGGTGACAACTATCTTTCCCGGCGACATGGGGTATGCATTAATTTATGGAAAAAAAAGCCGCAGTCAATCCGGTCAAGGTAAGTTAAGGGGCGTGGAAACAAAAACAGGCAATATCTCTTATTGTGCACTTTTTGTGTCAGCCCTGCAGTCTTCTGAATGTTTAAAGGTTTTATTGGCGCGTGGAAGTGTTCTTCAAAATAAACTATTGATAGCAGAGTTGTGGAACAATACCTTTGATATTGTGAGTCTTGTCTGAAAATACAAGGTTAAATTATGTATAAACAAGCAGCAAAAAATATCAAATCATCCAAACGGTGCGTAGGGTTTACCGGGGCAGGTATCTCAGTGGAAAGTGGTATTCCGCCGTTTCAGGGTGAAAATGGACTGTGGAATAAATATGACCCGCAAACATTAAAGAAAGAGCCACTATTGCAATGGAATTTTTGATGGATGAAATAGACAATTTGTAAATAAAGGAGTTTTTCATGTCACATGACTGCCTGTTCTGTAAGATAATAAAGGGAGAAATCCCCAGCCAATTTCTATATGACGATGACGACCTTGTCGTTTTTAAAGATATTAACCCAGCAGCCCCTGTTCATCTTTTGTTGGTTCCCAAAAAGCATATCCGAAGCATGAACGATATTCAGGAAGGTGATGGTGAAATTATTTCCAAGCTGTTTATGGTTGCCAAACAAATGGCGAAAGAACTAGACGTTGATGTATCCGGTTATAAATTATTATTTAATGTTGAAAAAGGGGGAGGACAGGAAATTTTTCATGTTCACCTCCATTTGATCGGCGGGTGGAACCGGCGGGTGGAAAAAGTAGCGGAATGAACCGTACAAAATTCGGTTTCTTGAATGTGCAAACCCTATAATTTACTTGCTTTTCAGCGGTGAATTCATTAAAACTAAAAAGGTTCAAACACTCACAACTTGAGGGGGGGGGAAATGCTCAAAAACTTTAGCCTTGCCAAAAAAATTGCAGGTGGGTTTGTTATTATTCTTGCTTTATTGGTTGTTCTGGCTTTTGTCGGCAGACTTGGTTTGACCCGGGTCGTTGAAAAAGTGGATTCTGCAAATCAATTCCAGTTGTTGGTTGATCATATTCTAAATGCCCGGCAAAATGAAAAACGGTTTATCCTTACCAACGATCCTAAAGCCGTTATCGTTGTCGAAGATGCAATCGGAGCGTTGAAAAGACAGGCAAAGGGGATTGTGGAAGATTCCAAATCAAAGGAAGTAAAAAAGCAGGCAGGTGATATCCTTAAAAAAACTGAGATCTATGATAAAGCATTCAAAGATTACCTTGCCCTGGCCGGAAAGAAAGATAACCTGATGAGTGATATGAATCAAAAAGCGAGTATGGCGCTTGAGACGACTGCAAAAATCAGGGATGAGCAGAAGCTAAAATATGACCAACTCAGGGAAGAAAGCGAATCAAAAATTTCACAAATGCGGATGCGGGTCGGTTATTCAATAAAAATGAATGATGCCTTTTTAGAGGCAAAGGGTCTTCGTCTGGTTTTATCAGAGTCCCAGGAGCGTAATGTATCTATCTATGAGGAATGGAAGGGCAAACATAGAAATCTAAAAGTTTCTGTGGATAAGGTCAAGTCCTTATTGACAGAAGATACATCGAAAAAAAGTATTGAAAAACTTTTGTCGGCCCAGGATGATTTACTGGTAAAAGCCAATCTTTTTTATGAAGATAAAAGCAGTGAAAATAATATCGCTGTGATTCAAGCAGTTAAAGAATTAAGACGAAGAATCATCAGTTTTCAGCAGGAAATGCAGGAACTGCTTGAATTTTATATCGAAGATGTCCAGATTTTTCATGGTCAGATGATGGAACTATCCACTGGTGTGGCCCGGATCGCCAAAATTTTATTGAAGACACGAATTCTTGAAAAAGAGTTTATTAATACAGAAGATGATGCCGTTTTCGGGCAGATTTCAGCAAATATTGCATCCATTGATAAGGTGATTAGCCAAGTTAAAGAAAATATAGATGACGAAGATAAAACCAAATCATTGATGGGTATCCGGAAAGCCGTTCAAAATTATTTGTCTTCCTTTAAAAGCTATGCAGATTTGATGAAAAGCCAGGATGGTGCAAAAACTGCCATGGAAGCCAATGCATCCAGTATCCAGCAGATTTGTCTGAAATCAAAAGATTTTCAGCATTCAAGAATGCAGTCCCAGATTACTCAATCAACAACTATCATTTCCATTGTCAGTCTGATCGCAGTGATCTTTGGCATTTTGATTGCGATATTACTCACCCGGATTATCATTACACCCTTAAAAACGGTTGTCGGTGCACTCAAAGATATTGCCGAGGGTGAGGGGGATTTAACCCAGAGAATTGATATTGATACAAAAGATGAAATCGGAGAACTTGCCAAATGGTTCAATGCATTTATTGCACGTCTGAATAATATCGTGGTTGATATTGGTTCCAATTCTGAGACAGTGACAGCGTCTTCTGGTGAACTCTTATCTGTTTCAGAGCAGATCGCAGGCGGTGCGGATGATTTGTCCGATAGATCAAATGCTGTGGCTGCGGCGGCTGAAGAGATGAGTTCCAGTATGAATTCAGTGGCTGCGGCCAGTGAACAGGCTGCTACAAATCTGGGTGCGGTTGCCAATGCGGCAAGCCAGATGAAAATGACGTTGGGGGAGGTGGCTTCTAACTGCGAAAAAGCCCGTGAGGTTACTGAAAACGCTGCAAATAAGGTGAGTTCCGCATCTGAGAGGGTTGAGCAATTGGGTAATTCTGCCCGGGATATCAGCAAGGTAACAGAAGTTATTACAGATATTGCAGAGCAGACTAATCTTTTGGCGTTAAATGCCACCATTGAGGCGGCCAGAGCAGGAGAGGCCGGTAAAGGATTTGCGGTCGTGGCAAGTGAAATCAAAGGCTTGGCAAGTCAGACCGCAGGTGCCACCTTGGATATTAAAGGAAAAATAAAAGGTATTCAGGATTCCACAGAGGATACAGTAAAAGATGTTGAGCAGATCACTGTTGTTATTTCTGATGTCACAGAAATCGTTTCAACCATTGCGGCTGCCATTGAAGAACAATCTGTTTCTGCCACAGAGGTTGCGGAGAATATCGATCAGGCATCCGTTGGCATTGCAGAAGTCAATGAAAACGTGGCTCAAAGCTCCCAGGTATCATCTGAAATTGCAGAGGATATTTCAAAAGTGAATATAGTTGCAGTTGATATGACAGATCGAAGTACACAAATGAAAAAGAGTGCCCAGGATCTATCTGATTTATCTTCAAAACTTCGGGATATGATCGGTGTGTTCAAGGTGTCTATGGATGATGCGGATATTGATTTGAGTTCGGATATTGTTAAAGAGAATATTGTCGATCTCATGCCTTGGTCAGATAAATTGATCACTGGGATCAGCAACATTGATGACCATCATAAACAACTTGTTTCCATGGTCAATGAACTGCATCGTGCCATGAAAATGAAAAAAGGTGCCAGAGAATCCGGTCAGATTTTAAAGAGACTGGCTGACTATACTATTATGCATTTTGGCTTTGAAGAAGAGATGTTTGAAAAGTACATGTATCCGAAACGCATGGATCACAAGGCCCTCCATGATAAGCTTGTGGCACAGGTGCTTGAATTTCAAACCGACTTTGAACAAGGAAAAGCCGCCCTTTCAATGGATTTAATGACTTTTCTGTCTGATTGGCTCAGGGGCCATATTATGAAAACAGATATGGAATATGTGCCGTTTTTGAAAGAAAAAGGGGTGAATTAATTTTATTAAATTAACTTTATTATTGACAAAGAAAAAATTGATCTATAGGATAAATAGTTCAATTTAAGGAAAATTTATGATTAAAATGACACACACAGAAAATTTTATATTTAGCTTTGGACGTTTCTTTTTTAGAATCGTTCATCTGGTGTGACACTTTAATTTAAGATTTAAGTAGCGCCCCGGGTGGACAAGCAATCCACCCGGGGCGTTTTAGTTTTAGGCTCCGGGAAATTTTTCCGGGGCCTTTTTTAATTTTCAGGCAATAAAAGGAGTAATTATGATTCTCATTCTTGAAAGTAACATTACACAAGCCCAGAAGGATAAAATTAAAGTCAGGCTTTCTGATGAAGGGTGTATTACAAGGGAAATTATAGATGCAGGTCGAAATGTGATGGGCATTATCGGTAATGCAAAAACAACACCTGATGAATTTAAAGCAATCGATGGCGTTGCCGATGCTGTCATCATCAAATCTTCGTATAAGCTTGTCAGTCGGGAGTTTAAGACCCAGGACACAAAAGTTAAGATCGGTAATGTTGTGGTGGGTGGGGATCGAATTGTTGTTGTTGCAGGGCCCTGTGCTGTTGAAAGCCATGAACAGGCCATGGCCATTGCAAAAGAAGTTAAAAAATATGGTGCTGTTCTCTTCAGGGGCGGGGCTTTTAAACCCAGATCTTCTCCATATTCGTTCCAGGGACTAGAAGAAGAAGGGCTTAAAATCCTGGCCGATGTACGGGAGCAGACAGGGCTTGGAGTGGTTACTGAAATTACAGCCCCATCCCAGGCAGACTTGATGATCAAGTATGTGGATGTGGTCCAGATCGGTGCTCGAAATATGCAGAATTTTGAGCTTTTGAAATGTGTCGGACGTATGGGCATGCCGGTTGTGCTTAAAAGAGGACTTGCTTCCACCATTCAGGAATGGCTGATGTCTGCTGAATATATAATGTCCGAGGGGAACAGCAAAGTTATTCTTTGTGAAAGAGGAATTCGGACCTTTGAGCCGTATACCCGAAATACTTTGGACCTGTCTGCGATACCGGTGTTGAAAAAATTAACTCATCTGCCCATTATCATTGACCCAAGCCATGCCACCGGTATCCGGGAGAAGGTCAGTCCCATGGCAAGGGCTGCTATTGCCGCCGGTGCAGATGCACTTATGATCGAAGTGCATAACAATCCTGATCAGGCATTATCCGATGGTCCGCAAAGTCTTTATCCCGAGCAATTTGGTCAGTTGACAAGGGATCTGTATGTGATTGCACCGGTGGTTGGTAAGCAGCTGGATTTTGATTATTTGAAAAAATCCAAAATGATAAATACTATCCAGGCCACCGCTTCCAAGACAGCTGCCTTTATAGGGGAATATGGTGCCTATAGCCATAAAGCAAGTATAGGATACTTTGGCGATGAAATTGAACCTGTGCCCATGAAAACCTTTAAAGATATCTTTAATGCCGTCCAGACAGGGGATTGTCAATACGGTGTAGTGCCGTTGGAAAATTCATTGTCCGGGTCGATTCATGAAAATTTTGACTTGCTGCAGGAGTATGATCTAAAGATTATCGGCGAAATAACGATTCGGGTGAAACATACCTTGATCGCACATGGGAATGCATCTAAAGAGGATATTAAAACGATTCTTGCACCACCACCGGCATTTTCACAATGCAAAAATTATCTGGATCAATATCCCGATATTGAACTTGTGCCGGTAAAGGCAACATCCAGTGCAGTCAAGCAGGTCAAAGAGTCTGGGGATACATCTGCCGCAGCGATTGGATCTGCCATGGCAGCAGGTATTTTTAAAATGAATATTTTAGAGGAGTCCATTGAAGACAACCCCAGAAATTATACAAGATTTGCTATTATTGCCAATCAGGAAAAAAGCATGGAAAAGGTTAATAAGACTTCCATTATTTTTTCCACAGGCAATAAACCAGGTGCCTTGTTTGAAGTAATGAAGATTTTTAGCGAACATGAAATTAATCTGGTAAAGCTCGAATCCAGGCCTATGCTTGGAAAGCCATGGGAATACATGTTTTATGTAGATATTGAGGCCGATATTGAGCATCCTAAGCTTTCATATGTAATGGATAAACTTAAAGAAAAATCAGAAAATTTGAGGGTTTTAGGCAGATATTAGTAGATTGATTTAGAACAGGTTTCCTAAACGATTGGTGTGATATGCCAATCGTTTAGGAAATTTAATAGTCTTCTTTCGTAAATGCATCAGACCGCACTTTTTGCATTAGATCCATGAGGCTGGATTTTTCCAGTTGTGCATGCAGCGCTATAGCTTCCATCGTTTTTCTGCTGTTTTTGGAAATTAAAGCCTGATAAATTTTAATGTGCTGTTGCAATAGTTCTGTCCAGAGATTGGGCACCAGATTTAAGCCATGCCGGTATCTGATGGTCAGGTCGCTTAAATTTTTACAGACCCTGAAAAGAGACTTGCTCCGGGCGGCTTTATATATAACGGTGTGGAACTCTATATCCAGTTTTGTGATCTTGAACTCTTCCCGGGCTTTGATGCAGGCCTTGGTTTGTTCAAGGTTGTCATCTAAAACCTTCAACTCTTTCACAGTAATATGCTCAATTGCTTTTTGAATGGCAATCTGTTCGATTTCCATCCGAGTCGTAAAAAGATCCTGGATTTCATTGTCTGACAGGTCTTCTACAATATATCCCGCTTTGGGAATGGCCAACAAGAATTTTTCCTGGGCAAGCTTTTGTAATGCTTCTCTGACGGGCGTTCTGCTGACGTTTAACTCCTGGGCGATTGCTGTTTCAGTGATTCTTGTCCCACCGGTCAGTTTTCCGGATACAATATCCAGGCGAAGCGATTTATAAACTTTAATTTTCAAGGACTCTTTCTTCATTTTTACCTCCATGCAATACTCACACATAATGTATACAAGCTGTGTCTGTCAAGTATTGTTTTAATTTAACTCAGTATAAAATTTGACATTCAGACCATTTTCTGCTTTATTTTGATAACTGTCCCGTTGGATAGTCGTCATTCAGATAACTTGTGTTTGAAAGAAAACTCACCCTATCTGCGGCGTTGCTGCAAAATTTTGCCAAATTATAATCGGGCCTGATGTACATTAGTACACTCCGGTTTCACCATTTCTTGCGCCTTGCATATGGGAAAAATTTTAGCCCAGACACTTTTTTTAGGTCAGCCGCTAACTATTATCTTTTATATCCATTAAAAAGGAGATGTTTGATGAAATTAAAAATAAAAATTCTTATCCCGATGACAGTCTTGATCGCTGTCAGTATCATCATTTCAACCATCATCTCCTATACCTCTGTAAAGAAAACGATTTTCAAACTGTCTAAAAAACAGCTTACCGAGAATGTGGTGTCTGTTCAGATGCGCCTGAATGACCGAGTAGAAGCGCTTCTTTCCGAGGCAAAAAAGCTGTCTGAATATAAAGATGTGCAAAAAGCAACAAAATATAAGGGATTACGATCCAAAGCGTCAAAATTTTTCACTCAATATATTTCAGAGAGACCCTATTTTGAAGAGATCGTTCTGACTGACAAAATTGGTATTGCAATAGCTTCAAACCAGGAAAAGACCATTGGCGAACTCGACGTTTCAAAATCTGCTTTTTTTGATGCCTCCATCAAGGGGGATACACAAGTTTCCATGGTACAAAAAAGTCATATTAGCGGGAAACCTGTTTTTATTATCAGCGTTCCTGTTTTTATGAATGAAAAAATTCAAGGCCTGATGCTCACGATTATCGGTTTGAAAAATATGGGAGATAAATACATCAAACCCCTGAAAATTGGTGAAACCGGGTTCGGATACCTGGTAAACCATAAGGGCCTTGTAATTTATCATCCAAGTGAAAACTATATTCTGTCAAAGGATATTACAATATCTGAATTTGGCGGGCAGATGGTGTCAAAAAAGAATGGATTTATAGAATATTCTGATGATGGAGAAAAACAACTTGTGGGGTTTGCATCTGTTCAATCAACCCACTGGATTCTTGCTTTGGGTGTGGGGTTGGATGAATTGATGGCACCTGCCAAAAAGATGAGAACGATTCTGATAGTGATTGGTGTCTTATCCATTGTTATTTTGGGGATCGGAATTTTTGTACTGATTCAAAAATTTGTTGTGACCCCTGTAAATGAGATCGGCCTCAATCTAAAGGATATTGCCAAAGGCGAGGGAGATTTGACCAAGCGGCTTGAAATCAAGTCCAAAGATGAAATCGGTGATCTGTCTTTCTGGTTTAATTCATTTGTTGAAAAAATTGAAACCCTGATTGTTGATTTAAAAGGCAATGTGGTTTTAGTTAGTGATTTCTCAGGCAATTTGTCCGTACTTTCCTCTGATATGACGACCAGTGCAGAAGATGTTAAAGCCAAGGCCAGTAACCTTACGTCTGATGCAGATAATATGAGTATGATTATGAGTTCTGTTGCCGCAGCAGTGGAACAGGCATCCACCAATATCAGCATGGTGTCGGCTGCTGCAGAACAATTAAGTTTATCTATAACGCAGATTGCAGAGAATTCAAAAAAAAGCAGAACCGTTACAAAAACAGCAGTTGAACAAACACGGGAAGCGTCTTTTAAGATTGATATGTTGGGAAAAGCCACCGAAGAGATCAGCCGTATGACAAGTGTTATCTCGGAAATTTCCGAGCAGACCAATCTTTTGGCCCTCAATGCCACCATAGAGGCTGCAAGGGCCGGCGAGGCCGGGAAAGGATTTGCTGTTGTTGCTTCGGAAATTAAGGATCTTGCCAATCAGACAGCCAAGGCCACTGAAGATATTAAAGCAACAGTCAGTTCGATTAAATTGTCTACAAGTGAGAGTGTAGAAGAGATAAAAAATGTATCCCAAGTTATTGAGCAGGTTAATCATCTGGTTTTAAATATTGCAGGTGCCGTGGATCAGCAGTCCCGAACCACGGGTGAAATTGCAAAAAATATTATCCAGGCATCAACCGGTTTAGGTGAAGTCAATGAAAACATAGCCCAGACAAGTGTCAGCGCACAAAATATTGCCGATGGCGTGACCCAGGTGTCTGATGCTGCGTCGGGTTTTTCAGATATCAGTTCCGATGTAGATGCCAATGCCCGGGAGTTGTCAACTCTTTCGGGCAGCTTGGACAGTTCTGTCAAAGGATTTAAGGTGTCTGAACAATAATTATATTTCAGTTTTTTTGTTTACCACCAATAAATCCTGCAACAATCGTTGTCACGATTATGATCATTCCCCCGATGAAGGTTCGTAATTCCGGGATTTCATTGAGCATAAAAAAGGCAAGAATAATCCCGTAAACAGGTTCAAGACCGGCGATTACTGATGCAGTCTGGACTCTGATATGGGTGAGGGCATTAATAAAAAGTGTGTGGGATAAAGCTGTGCATATAACCCCTAAAAATATAAGATTGGGAAGATCAACAATGCCTGGCGGAGCTGTGTTTAGAAAAGTTAAAGGGATAATCAGGAAAATAGCAGCAAATAGATTCTGGTAAAATGCCACTGCAATCGAATCACAGGCTTGAGCATTTTTCCGGTTCACAAGGGCTATAAGAGCAAAGGTAAGGCCGGACAAAATTCCGTAAACGGCCCCTTTGGTAATATCGTTTTCAAAGTTGAGTTCAGGGATCACCAGGATGATTCCGATAAAGACTGCAACGGCTGTTGCGATATCCCTTTTTTTAAGTCTTTCTTTGAAAAAAAATGGCTCCATAAAGGTGATAAACAAGGGGAAGGTTGAAAAGGTAACCAATCCCACAGCCACGCTTGAGAGCTGAATGGATACAAAAAAGGTCCACCAGTGAATGGCCAAAAGGATTCCCTGGAGAATGAAAAAAAAAATTTGCTGAATTTTAAAATTAGATAAGGGAGGTTTTGCTGCCACTCTCGCATAAACAAAAAGAGCGATGGCAGCAAAAAAGGTGCGTCCAAATACTATATACAGGGGATCACAGGATAAAAATTTTCCAAATAATCCGGCAAAGCCAAAAAGAAACACGGCAATGTGGATCTGGACAATCCCTTTATGAAGAGCAAGTGATTTCAAGTTCCGGCCATTTAGCGCGTCAGTTGCCGGTACTTGATCCGTCTGGGTTGGTCTGCCTTAATGCCCAGCCGTTTTTTACGATCCTTGTCATAGTCTGAATAAGACCCTTCAAAA
>JAKIUJ010000105.1 GCA_021647625.1 Desulfobacula sp. | reverse complement strand
GCTGAAATATTAAGCTCCTTAAAGGCAAGTTTGAAGTCCGCAACACAGATGGTGTCGGCATCTGGAAACCGGTCTTTGTTAGCGAACTCTGGTCGGTCATCAATAATAGTAATATCAAAGTCGACCAGTTTTGCAACCTGTGCTACAAATTTTGAGACATGACCCGCTCCGAAAAGAAAGATCCTGGGCCTGAGCTGTAATTGCTCAATGAACAGGTGGGCCGCCGGACTATCTGTTTTGATTAATTGATAGGGAGCATTCTGTTTTGTGCCCATGCTTTTTTTGTTCAGGTTTTTCATGACCATGTTTTTAGTGTCTATGTCAGGCAATTCTCCCTTTATTGAGCCATCTTCAATTATAAGAAACCGTGTATCTTCGGCCATCGCATCAAGATTGTTTTCAATCAGGCTGATAAGTGTGGCAGGCTTATTGTTTTCAATCTGTTGTGCAATTTTTTTAAAAATAGACATTGTTGCAGGGTTGCCAGGGAACAAAGGCTCTAAAAACAGATCAACATCACCCCCGCAGATCATACCGTTTTTTGCCAGATCATCGTTGGAGAGTTTGAATTTATATATAAAAGAGTGTCCTTTTTCAAACAGGATCATTGCCTTTTTGTGGACTTTGTATTCGAGAAGACCGCCGCCGACAGTCCCGATAATTTGATTGTCCTCTGTAATAATACACATGGACCCGACATCCCTCGGGGTTGAGCCTGCCCGCCGGATCGTTCTTGCAAGGACTATTCTTTTACCCGAAGAAAGCAGGTTGGCAGCAGTAATATATATATGTTGTCCCATTTATATGTTTCCTTTATTTTTGTGAAGTGATGCCGTGATCACCTGGTCAATTGCCGGGTGTTGTTGTAATGCTGCGGCAATCTTTTCACCGGAACGGATTCTTTCGGATGTGTCTGCCTTGTTTAAAAACACTGACCCTGATGCATTTGGGCAGCTCTTTTTGGCTTTTTCCATCTCCATAGCCAAAGCCTGTGAAATACTTTTTTCTGTAAGCTGTGCACCCATCGGCAAGTCGGTGTTTTGGCTGAAAATCCAAGGTCGATGGACATGTTTGTCGTCCAAAGGGGTTCCAATGGCATCCAGTCCTGCGACGATAACTAAATGGGTACAGCTATGGGGCACGACGGGTTCATGAACGTCACTTGCCTTTATTGGTTTTCGTTTGGCACCATCCGCTTCAACAATAATCCAGTCAAATGTTTTGGTTTCCCACAGTTTGTCAATAAATGATGCGGTAAACCCAATTACTTTTCCGGTTGCGGAATCATTGGTGAATCCTGCACAAATGTGCGGGTGCTTTTTTAATAAGGATGCTGACTGCATGATCAGATCATCCAAAGATGGAGTGATAATGGTTGCGGGTGATTGATCTTTTGCAGGATAAAATATTTTTGTGGTCGAGGTGGTTAATACTGTGCTACCGGAATCTGCAAGTTCCATTGCCAGCTTAAACATAAGGCTTGTCTTCCCGCCCCCGCCGATAAGGCTTATCAGTCCTTGTCCTGTGAAATTAAAAGCCTTGAGAAGGTCTATTGCCATAATTATATTATAATCCGTATTGTTTTTTTATGAAATAATATTCAAAATCAGTCTCATATTTCATGTTTTGTCAAAATTCCTGGTTTTTTACGCAATTGCTTGCAGGTCAAGCTGTGCATGACCGGTATGAAAAATATACTGCCATCTTTTTGATGATTATTCCATAATCTGTTAATAATTCAAGCGATAAACTATAAAATAAAATAAAAAAGGCAGACACCGGCCTATCCGGTGCTGCCTTCTTCATGAGGCAAAGTAATAGTTAAATTAAGGAGGGTCGTTTTTGTCCTGCTATCTCAACTCCTATGGATACAACCTGCGGCTCATTGCCAGAGGGTTACAACCCGCAGAATCAAAAACAGTTTGTCCTTGTGATATAGTATGGACATGATTTTATAAGTTGTCAAGAATAAAGTTATACAAAACTAACTTTTTAGAGGGGTGTTATCCCAACATATTTCTTATCAAATGAATCCGCATCTTGGAGGTTCCCCAATTTTCCAAATATAAAAACTGATTGCCATTGCCCATATGTGAGTGCAATCACGATAATCCATGGGCATGTTTTCACGATAAATCAAGGGATTGCATAAAACTGCCAAGATAAATTACTTTTGGGCAACAATTCCCCAAACTTTTGTTATTGTTCGGTTTAGATAGCTTGCCTTTTTTCGCGGAGTGTTATGGTTTGTCCAGTTTTCCCTTTCTGTAAGAAGCTTTTGATAAGTTTCAGTTTGAGTATATCCTTTGCGGCACAGGGCAAGAGCATATGCAAAGTCGGTAGCAGATTCATCACCCTTATTATATAGGGAGCGGGTAAGATTATTTTGACACACCACCCACTTGGGTTGAGTGGGAAGAGCGGTTCTTTTTTTCATCAAGAACAGCAAGGCTGCACTGGTTATTAAAAAATTGGTTTGTTTTCCACAAAATATTTTCATGCGGGTAAGCGGGAGTGTGAGATACACTCCCGCAGGAAAAAAATAATTGTCGTTGATCAGTGGAGCGGATACTGTCATTCAAACAAACATGTTCAATCCGGTCTTTGGATTCTTTCCTGATACTTGTTGGACTGTTGGACTCGTATTTCAAAGGACAAGAACCTGATCTGTCATGGATCTGATCAGAATTACTTATTGACCCTGTGAACGTATACCATAAAACAATTGTCTACCCCTGATAACACTGAATCTTTGAAATCATATATTGATATATTGTTAAAGCGCAAAAAAGATAAATTTTCAAATATCAAATAGAGCAATTGTTGATTGTCAATTTTCTGGATCTGGTAAAAATTTAAGATTCGATGTGGCATCAAATCTATAATTATGATCAGGTAAACAAAACTTGAATTGTTCTTGGAAAGGAATGGAAATATAATTATATTCGAAAATACGGCATGGTAGAATAAATAAAAATTAAAACCCCGTTGTGTGGATCTGTGTGAGAAAAACTTTCCAAAATCTGCTAAAATGGGTAAAAATAAGAAAAAATCGGAAAAATAAAAACCCCTTTGGTTAAAGGGGTTCCACTGTTCTATAGGAGTTTAGGAAACTTGAAGGTGCTGACTTCGAATCCATAGGTCGGGGGTTCGAATCGGGCCGGGCGTGCCACTTTCAGAGTTTGAAATTTTTGCTATGGATCTCCTTTGGTTCATAGAAAAGAATAAAGCCGGTAATTTGAAGATGCTTTAAGGCAATTACATATTTTGCTTTTTATATTTTAAAATAGTGGCCGGATTTATTTTTTTAAAACATTTTGGATGAGTTTTACGAGTTCGACCATAGTTATAGGTTTCATTGCATAAGCTGAAATTCCTATTTCTTTGGCTTTTTCTTCATCTATCAATGCGCTATGTCCCGTACAGATTATAATTGGAATATCAGATCGGATTTTCCTTAATTTTTCAGAAAGCATCACGCCACTCATTTGCGGCATGGTCATATCAGATATTACCAGGTCAAAATAATCCGGATTTGTTTTAAATTTACGCAACGCTTCCACCGGATCGGTCATTGCTTTAACTTTATACCCAAATTTTTCCAGGATTTGTTTTGCCAGGTCAACAAGGGTTGCTTCATCGTCCACAAAAAGGATAGTTCCTTTTCTAGGTAGAGCCATTTCTATCAATATTTCTTCAGTTTCATGCCTGGGTTTTTCAGTCACAATTGGGAATACGATGGTAAAAGAGGTTCCTTTTCCAGACTCACTGTTCAAATATATCTCACCATGATGGTTTTTAACGATCCCATGAACCACTGCAAGTCCCATACCCGTGCCTTTCCCAACTTCCTTAGTTGTAAAATACGGATCAAATATTTTTCCGCAGATTTTTGAATCAATTCCCGACCCTGTGTCCTTTACAGTCAATTCCAGGTAATCACCATATGCCAGATCCTTAAAACTCTCGGATGATCTTTCATCTAATACCAGTTTACACAACGTCACTTCCAAAATGCCTCCAGCTTCGGTCATGGCATGGGCAGCATTTGTACATAAATTAATCAGCACTTGATGAATTTGAGTTACATCTGCAAGAATCGGTTCGCACGTCTCAGGTATATTGTCACGAATTTCAATATTTGAAGGAACCGAGGATCTAATTAATTTTAAAGACTCTTTGATCACCTTTGTTATATCCAAAGGTTTTTGATCCTGTTCTGTTTTTCGGCTGAAACTCAACAATTGACTGACAACATCTTTTGCACGCAGGCTTGCTGTTTTAATCTCCTTGATATTGTTATGAGCCCGATTCCAGTCCGGAATATCATCTAATGCCAGCTCTGAATTACCAATAATGATGCTCAAAATATTATTAAAATCATGGGCAATACCACCGGCGAGCATTCCAATAGATTCCATTTTGTGGGCCTGGCGAAGCTCTTCTTCCATCATTTTTAAATCTGTAATATCCGTAGATATTTGAATTTTAACCAAATGTCCATCTGTCCATTCTATGGCCCGGTCATAATTGATATACCATTTTTGCGTAATGGGATTTTTACCCGCCCAGACGCAAACACCCGTTGGATTTCCATCTTTATCAACCAATTGATCATTAGTACAATGAGCACAGGGTCCGGATTCGCTTCTAAAAACATCCCAGCATATTTCACCCGTCACTTCCCTGTCAAAAATTTCTATCATGTATTTATTAACAAAAAGGATCTCATGTGTTTCCATATCTGCAACATAGATAGTGGCGTCAATACTGTTCAAAACGGTTAGGAATCGTTCATGGGATGTCCGCAACGCCTTTTCTGCCTGTTTACGTTCTGCAATTTCGTAATTCAAATTATTCAACATGTCATGCAGTCTACCGGCCATCTGATTGAACGATTGAGTCAAACTACTTATTTCAACAATTTGGCTATTATCCTTAATCTCTTTTTTCCATTCACCTTTTGCCAGGCTCACGGCAGCGGTACGAAGAGTTATAATCGGTTTAATTATCCGTTGTGCCATAAAAATGCCGATAAACAGGACAATTGACAGAGTGATTGCAATGAGAAAAGCCGTCAACCTATTGTTAGTCTTAATCTGTGCCATAAAATCGGCTTCAGCCACAACCACAGCGATAAGCCAATCAAGACCATACGCGTTTCGCATTGGTGACACCTGCAAAAAATACCGCTGACCATTAATTTTAAATTCAATATTCTGTTCACCCGTAATAGTTTGAAACTTACCAAAACGCTGAATCATTGATTTGGCTGCATACATGATTACAGGGGTTATACTGTCTGTGGCCTTTAATCGTCTTTGACCGTTCTTGTCTTTTTTTTCGAAAAAAAGTTTTTCATTGGATGAAGATGCAATCAACAACCCGGAGCGCTCGACAATAAATGCACGACCCTTTTTCCCAATTGTCAGGCTCTTTAAAAAATTGCTTATGTGAGAAAGAAAAAGATCCACAGAAACAACACCAAGTAGCTTATTTTGTGCATCATATGCAGGGCGGCTGGCAGCAACCGCCATATCCTGCCCGGTAAAGAGGATGTAGACAGGACTCCAGACCCCCGTCCCTTTTTTGACTGCAGCACGATACCAATGGCGCGTTCGGGCATCAAAATTTTGTACGGTTACCAACAAATCGGTGCGGTTGCCTTTTTTATCGGTGAGAAACTTGTTAAACGATCCTTTTTTAAATTCGTCAGTTGCTATAACATATTGTAGGCCTTTGGCTCCTTCACGGCCGCTGTTTACAAGACCGCCATGGATATTACCAAAATAAATACTGGTGACCGATTTAAAAATTTTAATTTGCTGCCAGAAGTGCCTCTCCAGATCTTGTGGATTATTCGCATCCAACTCACCCTGTTGCATGGCAACAGCGTTGAGCAGATTGATCTGCTGAGGTGTATTCAAAAAAGAAGATACGTGACTTTCAATACGTTTGGTTATTTCACTTCGTAATTGAAAGGCCACTTCATTAACAGCCTCTTTTCCATTACGAAAAGAAAAATACCCCACCAGGCCAACGGCTGCAACCGTCAATATGATAAACGGTATAATAAGAACTATTTTAAGAGAAATCTTATTTGAGGTCGAAGTCAACATGATGATTTTTTGATCCATTTATAATAATTCGAAAATTAATTATCATACCTGCCGATTTCAAATAAAATCAACATACTATATCCCATTGTACAATGCAACCAATGGATCAGTTTTCAACTTGCTTGTTTCAACTGTTTTTTCTTTAAATCTACCCCAAATCAGTAAACGCAAATGAAATTATCGTTTTGCATAAAGCTTGCGTAAACCATTTGTACCAAATGCATTACGGTAACTGTAAAACAAAGAATTAAAAATCATGCCAAGTGTACCTGCGTTGACCTGTGTCTTACTTGATCAAGCCTATTGCTAAAAAAGTAAAAAAGTCTTATTTTCAGATTGCTATTTAAATAAAAATACCCGATACCTGTGAGAGGAGTGATCCATGCCTATTTTTGAATATAAATGCAACCAATGTGAAAAAGATTTTGAAAGACTGGTTTTTTCAGGTGAAGAAAAAAATATTACCTGCCCTGGATGTAAAAGTCAGGATGTGATTAAAAAAATGAGCGCATCAAGTTTTATGGGAAGCAGTATCGGAAAGTGTGCAACAAGTTCACCCAAGGGTTTTTCATGAGCCGGATAATTATTTTCTTCAGGTAGAAGAATACATTTTAAATTGCATTAGAAAAGGGGATATTAATGGGATTTTATGATAAATATATCTTGCCCAAAGTTATACATTGGGTTTGCAGTCAAACACCCGTCACATATCAGCGTAAAAAGGTGGTTCCTTTAGCAAAAGGGCGAGTTTTAGAGATTGGTATCGGCTCTGGTTTGAATTTGCCATTTTATGACCCAGCCAAAGTTGAACGTGTCTGGGGGTTGGAACCATCTGAACAGATGCGGAATATAGCACAGAAAAGAATTTTCGATTCTCAAGTAACAGTTGATTTCATCGGTTTGTCAGGAGAAGAGATCCCTTTGGAGAAAAATGATGCTGACACCATCTTGGTTACCTATACTTTGTGCACAATCCCGTCTGTGCTGACAGCTTTGGGGGAAATGCGCAGGGTTCTTAAACCCGGTGGCGAATTGATTTTTTCAGAACATGGGGAAGCGCCTGATGAAAATGTTCGCAGGTGGCAAGAAAGGCTCAACCCGATTTGGGGCTATTTCGGTGGTGGGTGTCAATTAAATAGACCTATCCCCCGCATTATTGAAGAAGGTGGTTTTAAAATTAAAAATATTGATACAATGTATTTACCTGGTTTCAAACCGGCAGGTTTTAATTATTGGGGCACTGCTGTTCCAAATTAAAAAAATCAATTTTTTGTTCCGTTTTCAGGCTGGGTTAACGTCTACTTAGTGGCTGACCGAAAACCCTGTGTTTGGGCGAAAAATTGCCCATATGCGAGGCGCAAGGAATCCTGAAACCGGAGTGTACTGCAGTACATGAGGATTTCAGGGTTTTGCAGTAACGAAGCAGATGGGGTGGGTTTTCGTTCAAACACTACTTAGGCCGCCATGATTTTGATGGTGTGAGTCGGGTAATCCTTTAGGCAAACAAATCGTTTCCCGTAAAGTGTCTATGCCTTCGTATATCGGGTAGCAATGCCCGGTTTCAGCCAGAATTATCGACGGTCTCGAATAAGTTTCAAAATTAGAACAACCAACGGGCTCAAATGAAAGAACAAATCAAAAATATCCAATGGCTTTAGAAGTGTTCCATTTTTCAACATAAGGAATTTTTCAGCAACGTGCGGCATGGGCTGGATCGGTGCGATCAACATCCAGCTCGAAGCAACGATCAAAATAGAATAAGACAATTTATCTAAAAACTTTAACATGATAGACCCTTATTTTGTGCCTTAAATCGGAAATTTCACTAGGTTTTCAACAAAATATCCCATAAAGTATCCTGATTCTTTCTACTTTAATTGTTCAATGTCTTTGAGGAGAGACAAAGCATCTGCATCGGTTGTGTCACACTGAATCGGCGATATGGAAATAAAGTTTTGGGACAGTGCCCTGGTATCGGTGTTTAATCCACTTTCAGGCTGGCAAATCCGTCCATACCAGAAATAGGGCCGTGTTTTTGGGTCTGCTCTTTTTTCAAAGTTTTTTGAAACATTGTCCTGAGACTGTCTGGTTATTTTGATGCCGTGGGTTTTGCCAATAAGCATATCCGGTGCATTGATATTTAAAAAAGTACCCGGTGCAAGAGTGAATGAAGATATTTTTTCAATTAATGTTTCAATAAAGACAGACATCCCGGAAAAATCCAATTGGTTGTATTTGCCTACTTCAAGGGAGACAGCCATAGCTTGTATACCATTTAATGCGGCTTCTCTGGCAGCCGCTACGGTTCCTGAATAGTTGATGTTGACCCCTGTATTGCTGCCAGGGTTGATACCGGCAATGACAAGATCCGGAGGTGCCGGAAAAAATTCGAAGAGTGCAAGTTTTACGCAATCTGCAGGTGTGCCGTTAATTGCGTAGCCTCTGTTGTTGTTATCAAGCTGGATACTTTCTATTCGCAATGGTTTGTCCAGACTGATACCATGGCCCACTGCACTTTTTTCTCTATCAGGTGCAACCAGGGTAACATCATGAGTCTTTTGCAGTGTCTGGTACAGTGTTTGTATTCCAGGAGCCGCGTATCCGTCATCGTTTGTAATCAGAATTTTCATGGTGTTCCTTTTTTTTATATAGCCGTATGATAAATCCAGATTGCAAAGATATTATATATCATCATCTTTTTCAATCGCCGTGGGTTGAAAATTGAAAACTAAAATATTAATTTTTTAATGATATTTCAGAACAGACCAATCTACTTGCTTTAAATGCAACCATTGAAGCCGCTCGTGCAGGAGAAGCTGGAAAAGGGTTTGCCGTTGTTGCAGGTGAAATCAAAAGTTTAGCACAACAAACGGCAGAAGCCACATTGCAAATAAAAGAAAGGATTGGAGGTATTCAGAATTCCACTCAAGAAACCGTTTCTGAAATTGAAGAGATTACTGTTGCGATCAATAGTGTGAATGAAATGATAGAGAGTGTTGCGGCGGCAGTGGAGGAACAGTCGGTAACCACTAAAGAAATAGCCGGGAATGTTACTCAGGCAGCCCAAGGGATTCAAGAAGTGACTGAAAACGTGACCCAGAGTTCAACAGTGGCTAATGAAATAGCAAAAGATATCGCAGATGTGAATCAATCGTCAAGCGAGATGTCAAACAGCAGTTTTCAGGTCGATAAAAGTGCTGAGGATTTAAATCAGTTATCGGATGAGCTTAGAAAAGCAGTCGAACAATTTATAATTTAAAGTTATTTTTGAGTGAGCCCTAAGCACTTTTTCTATAACGAAATCCCCCAAACGATGGATCTAAAGGGGTGGATTATTAATAGTTTCAAGATTTTTAAATGATTAAGACCTATGACTAAAACCCTTTAGAACAGAGACATGTTTTTTACAATTCGACTATGGATATAATCTTTTGTTTGTTTTGAAACATCCGCAGCCAGGGCAAACTCCTCCCATTTTTCAACGACCGTTGCCACCTGGTCAATGATTTCAATGATTTTAGCAGAAGATAAACCCATTTTTTCCCCAAGTCCGACGATTTCTCTTTTGCCAGGTGCGATACCCTCACCGGCAAGAGACATGGAATGCTCACCACCCGGACCATTGGTATACATCAGATCATATGCCGGTGACAGCATCCATTCATTTTGATCATTGAGCATAAAAGAGAAATTTTTCACATGATCATCCCGGTTGTTGGCCATGACATTGAAAACCATTTGACGGAAGCCTCGTCCCAGGTCGCCGTGATTTTTTGTAAGATCAAGAACCACCCTTAAGAAGGTTTCATAATCACATTCCGGCATTCTGAAGTTTGAATGGATCACATTCCCAAAGGTGTGGATATGAAAGCGTTTATCGGCCTTTCGATCAAACCTTTTGACCCCGAAGTATCTGTGCGTTGGGCTTAACTCAAAAAGACGGGTCTTTGGCATGACAATGCCTGCCTCTCTGGCCATATGCGAATATGCATATTCAACCGCCCCGGAATCCGGGAAGTCCTGTTTTGAATTAAATTTAATAATCCAATGCTCAAAACCTTTTGGCAGATCAGCCTCACCGCTGATCATTTTATCATTTTTTATCCCGATCAACACCTTTGGCCTTGCTCCCCCCGGACTGCCGCCGGTTTTCATAAGTTGTGGGAGAACCTCAGTCGTTTCCCCTTCCAGAATTTGTCGGGATTGTTCAGCAAGATTTTTAAGATCAACATTGGCATCTGTTTTCTCATGCCTTACCGAAGGTTCATACACAAGCGCTCCCATTGTGGATTTTCCTAAAAATGAGAGCCTGTCTAATACGGATAGCCGTTCAACATCCTTTCCTTTTTTTCTTAAAAACCGATCCATGAGAAGCAGGCCCCAACCATCCGGCAGAGAATCGTCAAACAGTCCGAATATGGGTCCGAATCGGGTATCTTTGTGCTCGTGAAGACCGGGCTGTACTGGCAATTTGTATGGCGATAACTCTAAAGGATTTGAAAGAAAGGAAGACGCGTATTCAAAAAATATCCTATTGCCGGACTCAGCGATTGTGCCGACAAATCGCTTTTTTTTTTTGGAAAAATTCAGATAGACATCCAACTCTTTCAAATGGACCCCCGTTTTGAAATTTCAAGTTCCATTATTTTCAATTCTTCTAAAGATTGAACCGTTGGCAGCTTCAGGAGGTTTTCTGTTTCATCAAGACGGCCCAATGCATGGAGCAATTTTAAAAAATTATTTAAGGAGACTTGTCCGGTTTGTTCAAATCGTCTTAAAGAAGATTCTGTTACCCCGGAACGCCGGGCAAGGGTAGATCTTTTCCACTTTTTTAAGAGCCGCAAATCCTTTAATTTTCTTGAAAGATCTTTCGCCGTTTCTTTTGGTGTATTAAATGAGAATTTCATTTGTAATGGTCCATATATTGTTCAAAATATAAAATTATTATACTTTATGAATAATATATTGTCAATTATGTCTATTTTAAATTAAAACCAACATATCAACTGGGCACTCCTATGTCTGATGCACCGTCAATACTTTACCCCTTCCGACGATTGGCGTTGGAACGTAATATTGATTTTCCTTCTCTGGAAAGCCTTGGTGTATCTGTTCATAAACATGAAACGAATGCCCGAATAGCGGTCTTACATAGTGTTTGGTCAGCCACTACATAGACAGAAGCACATGGCTTGGGCCTGGGATTATGCCATATATGCCCTGATGTATTTATGTGGTCTGCGGATCGGAGAAGTCTTCGACCTGGACAGGGTAAACGCATTTAAATTTGGCATGAATTTTAATTCTTTGTTTTACAGGTACTTATGCAAAACAAGATTTTTATTTGCGTTTACCTTCAAACCGTAACTACCTGAAATCATTAATATGGAAAAGTTACATGCGTTAGCCCTGTCGACCTGGATCTCTCCGGTATCGATTTAAAAACTCAAGAAATTACTGTGACTGGAAAATTCAATGTATCCTGGCACACCCTGCGGCATTCTTTTGCTTCCCAGCTGAATGATAAAGAAGTGGATAGGCTTGTCATTAAAAGTTTAATGGGATATTTAACAAGCAGTACTGAAATTTACATCCATCCTTCCATGCAAAAAGTAAGGCAGGCAATGGAAAAACTGCCTGGCCTCGGGAATGGATGACTACATTGCTAAACCCATCAATGCGGATGTCCTTTATGACGTCATCAAGTTGTTGACAGGCAAATCTGCCTGATAGATTACATAAAAAATGAAAATTTATGCCGGTTTGATGTACCAGGACAGCAGGAAGGAAAAGTGAAGCATTTTTCTCTGCTTACAGGGATTTTTATGCTTATTTTTCTTCCCCTGTCTGCCGGAGCAATACCATCCTTTTACGATAAAACCGACCATCCTCTGCTTATTAAAAAAATAGTATCAGAAATGGATGATACTGAGCTTTTAGGGCAGGTTTTTATGCTCGGTTTTTTTGGTACAAAACCTTCGGAATCAATTCTTTCCTGGATCAGTAATAAAAACATAGGGGGGGTAAAGTTATTCGGATGGAATGTTTCCAGTTTAACAACCCTTGGTAAAACGGTAGGTCAATTACAGAGAAAAGCTGCCGGTACAAAATTTAAAATACCCCTTTTTATAGCAACAGACCAGGAAGGCGGATGGGTACGGCATATCAAGGGAGCTACGTCTATAACTCCGGGTAATTTGAGTATCGGTGCGACGGGACTACCCTACGATGCCTACATGACGGGCCTGTACATTGGGAAAGAGATGAGGACCCTAGGTATAAATATGAATTTTGCACCTACCGTTGATGTGTATACCAATCCTGAAGCGGATGTTATCGGTCCGCGATCGTTTTCTCACGACCCTCTGGAAACGGCTGAACTGAGTGTAGCATTCTACAAGGGACAGAATACGTCGGGAGTTATCAGTACGGCAAAACATTTTCCCGGGCATGGGGATGCCACACAGGATTCGCATGGTACACTGCCGGTAATGAATACTGATTTTAAAACACTCTGGTCGCGGGAACTTCTTCCCTACCGTTTTCTAATTAAAAGAGGGATCCCGGCAATTATGACCGGACACCTCGCTTTTCCTCATATTACCGGTAAAATACAACCGGCATCACTCTCCTATTATTTTCTTCATGATATTCTAAGAAAAAAGATGGGTTTTA
Organism: Desulfobacula sp.; assembly: GCA_021647625.1. Taxonomy (GTDB): domain Bacteria; phylum Desulfobacterota; class Desulfobacteria; order Desulfobacterales; family Desulfobacteraceae; genus Desulfobacula. Next base: position 1,005 of record JAKIUJ010000105.1, on the reverse strand, counting down.
AAGGAATTCTTATTACGGATGATATGAGAATGACCGGTGCCATTTTTGAAACAGGTGATACACCGACATCCTGCCTGGATGCCCTTGAAGCAGGAAATAATATGATAATGGTTTCACATGATACTGCTATGTATCAGCGGATATGGGAAAAACTGTATCATGAAATCCAAACGAACCCTTCTTTTAAAGAAATAATCAGGTCTTCGGTAAAAAGAATACTTTCTGTTAAACTTCAGTTTTTAACCGGCACATCACCGGTTCCGATTTATCCGGACAGCACAGCAATAAAACAAAATATACCGGCACCGCATGCGGAGAATTTCTTCTTTAATCAGGCCTGCCGTGCGGTAAGTGTTATAAAAAGCAAGCACCTGCCTCTGAATCCAAAAAAAATCGGGAAAGTTCTCCTAACCGGGCCATATCCATTGTTTTTAAGCACCGGTAAACACTATTTCCCACATGCCGATACGTACTACTTCCCCTTTTCACCGAAAGGAAAAAGCATGAAACGGTACAGCCGGGAGCTTTCCGCAAAAGCAGGGAATTACAACACAATTATCTTTTCCCTTGCCAATAAAAATGGTGCGGAGGTCCTAAACGTGTTGAAAAATAAAAATGTTACGGTCATTGTTGTTTCTTCGCTGACTCCCGTATACGTAAAGGATATGCCCTGGCTAACGGACGTTATTGCTGTGTATGGAACAGGTATTGAGTCATTTATTGCGGGTTTCTCCTCGCTTCTGGGAAGTTTTACCCCTGACGGGAAAGTTCCCATCCCTCTTACATCCGGGTGGACGGCAAACGAATGATATGGAGGAAAATTTCAAAAGAGGATATTCCCCGGTTTATACAATTTGTAATCCGGTATGAATGGAAATCGGTTTCCTTAAGTTCCCGCATTAGAGGAAACAAGAGTTCGGTAAAGCATCTTATACGGGGAAATGAACTGATTTATTGTCTCTTCAGCAATAAAACACAGCAGATACAGGGTGTCCTTATGGTAAC
>JAKIUJ010000104.1 GCA_021647625.1 Desulfobacula sp. | reverse complement strand
GTTAGAAAAGAGACTCGAATCGGTCCCAAAAGATTTATTGAAGCATCAAGAGAAGGGACTGAAAACAGCCTTAAGATCGGTGCAACAGTCGGTATTATCGGTATCATCATCGGGGTTTTGACTTTCTCCGGTCTTGTCCTGACGTTTGCCGATATTATGATTGAGCTTGCCGGCGGATCTTTATTATTGACGATTCTGCTGATTGCGCTTGCATCACTTGTGCTTGGAATGGGAGTGCCGGTAACAGCAGCATATCTAATCACTGCTGTGGTTGCCGTTCCGGCATTGACTCATCTGGGGGTAAATCAAATTGCAGCTCACATGATTGTATACTGGCTATCGCAGGATTCCAATATAACACCACCTGTCTGTATTGCAGCATTCGCCGGTGCAACCATTGCAAAGGCAAACATGTGGAAGACAGCCTTTACATCATTTAAGTTTGCAAAATTTTTATATCTGGGTCCCATCCTTTTTGGATATGTGCCTGGATTCTCCCTTGACGGCAGTTCAACGGATATTATTAAAGCCTTTATTGCTATCCTGTTCGGAACCTGGGCTTATTCATATTTGCTCAGCGGTATATGGATTAGAAACATAATAGGTTTTTTTAAGAAAACCCCGGCATAAAAACTCTCTTTATAGCTTTTAGCCCATTTTAGCCGTAAAGAAAGCGAGAATCCCCTCCGGCATCCTATCCTTGCCGGGGGGGATTTTTTTTGTATTTCACCCGGGTGATTTCTCAGTTTCAATTGATCTTGTCAGTTTAAAAAAATAAATAAAAAAAATAGTTGCATCGTCAACGATTATGTAAGATATTAACAGCAGTAACGCTTTAATAATAAAAAATTACAGATATATGTAAAAGCAATTATAAGCGTTTGATGTTAATTATATTAGAGAGCAGTCTATTGTGAATATGGAAACGTTTGATAAGGTTATCGATTCTTCGATAGCCTATTTAGTGGGCCGAACCTCCAGATCAATTATAAAACGGTTAACAAAGAAATTTTTCGATGCAGGATTTGATGTCAGCTATGAACAATGGAGTATCCTGGTACATCTGTATCGTAAAGACGGACAGACCCAGCAGGAATTATCCAATATTGCTGTTAAGGATAAGGCTGCGATCACACGACTTTTAAATGTTCTTGAAAAAAAGAATATTGTATTAAGAATACCGGATCGAAATGACAAACGCAGCAAGCTGGTTTATCTGACCAACAAGGCCAAAGAGTTTAAAACAGAACTCATCGCCGTTGTTGAAGAGCTTTTGGAAGAAGCCAAAACAGACGTTAGCCAGGAAGAGATGGAGCAGTGTAAAGTCACATTGAATAAAATATTTTCTAACTTTGACCGGTTAAACCATAAAGATAAATAGTACCTGACCGAAAATTCCGTGTTTGGACGGAAAGTTGTCCATATGCAAGGCGCAAGGAATTCTGAAACCGGAGTGTACTATAGTACATGAGGATTTCAGAATTTTGCAGCAACGAAGCAGATGGGCGCTGCCGACGGGTGAGTTTTCGTTCAAACATATTATAATTCAACCAGTTTGTTTTGAATCGCATACCTGGACAACTCGGCATTGTTTCTCAGGCTCAGTTTTTTCAAAATTCGGGATCGATAGGTGTCAACTGTCTTGATGCTCAAATTATAGGATGTGGCAATCTCTTTGTTGGTTGAGCCCATGGCAAGTTTTCTAAGCACTTGAAGTTCACGCATGGACAATGATTCAACAAGAGTCTGGCTTTTGTTCCCGCGAATGACCCTCAATGCCAGTGCCTCGCTTGCTTTTTCCGTTAAATAACGGCCCCCGCCATGTATTTTTTTTACAGCAGCCACAAGCTGTTCCGGGGCGGATTGTTTTGTGACATATCCAAAGGCACCGGCTTCAATCGCCCGGACAACATACTGCTCTTCTTCATGCATGGTTAAAATTAGAACCGGAACCTGTGGGCAATAGCTGGCAAGCCTTGTTACCACCTCAAGTCCATCCATACCCGGCATTGAAATATCGACAACAGCAACATCCGGTTTTTTGTTAATGGCTTCTTCCACAGCGGCCTCTCCATCAGCCGCTTCTGCAATAACTTCAATTTCCATACTGTCTTCAAGGACCCTTCTCAAGCCTTCCCTTACAATACTGTGATCATCCGCAAGAAGTACTTTTATCATTGTGATTATCCTTTCACTTTAACTTTGCAGCAAATGGTGGTGCCAAGGTTGGTTTGCGAAGAAATTTCAAGTTTCCCTCCCACAAGATTAGCGCGCTCTTTCATTCCTTCCAATCCGAATCCGGTAGGTTCATTGTCACTCTTCGGGTCAAAACCGTTACCATCATCTTCAATCGTAAGAACAATACCTTCGGCATCAGGTTTTAGCTCTACACTTATCGTTGTCGCACAGGAATGTTTCAAAGAATTGGTCACGGCTTCCTGACCAATCCGATATAATGCTGTGGCAATGGTATCATTTATATCCGGAATCGGATTGTATTTATATACACAGGAGACATTGGAACGGTTTTCAAAATCGGACAGCAAAGATTCAAGTGCGTCGGAAAGGCCTAAATCGTCTAAAACTCTGGGTCTGAGCCGATAGGCCATATCCCTTACATCCTGAATGGTTGTATCGATGAGGCTGCACATTTTGAGCGCCCTTGTGCCGGCATTGGAATTGAGTTCAGACAATTTCTTCTCGGCCCAGACAGCATCAATTCGAAGTGCTGTTAATACCTGGCCTAAATGATCGTGAAGCTCTCCTGCCACCAGGGCCTTCTCCCTTTCCTGGGAGGCAATGATATTTTTAGACAGTTTTTGAAGATTATGCTGGGCTCTTTCAAGTTGAGCGGTTCTTTTTTGGACCTGTTGCTCAAGGTCCTGGGAGTATTGAGACAGCTTTTCTTTTGCTATCTGCAAATCCTGCTGGGCATGGTTTTTTTCAGTTACATCAACGCTCACTGCAAGTGACCTTGTGATTTTACCTGTATCATCCCGAACTCCGTAGCAGGACAACATGACATCAATTTTTTCACCATTTTTTTTGACATATGTATAGGGGACATCTTTGCAGAACCCTGTATTGAAAAATTCAGGAAACACAACTTTACTTGCGTATTGTTTTGATTCTTCTGTAAAAAAACGGACCAGCTGTTTGCTGATAACATCTTTTCTCTTGTATCCCATCACTTCCACCCAATGGTCTGAAACTCTGATTATTCTTCCCTCAGTGTCTATGGAGTGAAGCATCACCGGTGTTTTATGGTAGATTCGTCTATACCGCTCATCACTTAATCTGAGTTCTTTTTCTGCTTTTTTTCGCCTTGCAATTTCCCGGACACCCAGCTGGTATAATACCATAACAAGGATACCGGTAAGGATTAATACCGAAAAAATTATAGGGCCGATGATTCTAACAAAGGGCTCGGACACCTGGCTTTCTATCTCTTTGTAATTGCGCAGATAGATGATTTTCCAACCCGGATAATTGTCCACATCAAGTATGGTGGAAAGATATTGTGTGTCATCTTTGTCTGTAACAAATTTTGCATTGCTCCTGGAAAAACCTGTCCAGTCCCAGGGACCGTTCCCAAATTGCCTTGAATTTATAATCTGGTTAATGGTCTTTTCATTCTCATTCCACAATAATTTAAATTGTAAATCATTTCGGTTTGATATAAAAATTATACCGTCTGGACTCGTAAATAGAAGGGGATTGTCAGCCTCTTGGAATAATTCTTTTTCAACAAACTCCACAGATGCCTTGATAACCGCCACTCCGACTATGATTTGATGATCACCATCATAGACTGGATAGGAGTAGTATACTCCTCTTTTGAGTGAGGTTGTGCCCAGCGCCAGATACGTAGCGTTATTTCCTTGAATTGCTCTTTTGTAATAGGGCCTGAATGAAAAATCCTTGCCCACAAAGCTGTCTTTTGCATTTCGATTACTTGAGCACACCGTAATCCCTGATACGTCTAAGAGATAACTGACCTGGACATCCAGGGTTTTTGTGAAAATATCCAGAATCCGGTTGGCCTGATAGATGGAGTTCAGATTAGGGTTTTCCAGAGCTGTTTTCAGTTCACTAAGTCCTGCTAACGTTCGCACAGGCTTAATGTGCTCTGACAAATAAGATGAGAGTTGGTCCGTTAAAAGCTCAAGCCGTGAGTAAGCATCAGCTTCTGTTTTCTCAAATGCGGCCGTTCTAAAGGAATAATAATATAAGAGTCCTCCGGTGGATGCAGATAAAAAAGCAAAAACTGCTAAAATCAATATGATTATTCGAAGTCGCATAGGGGTCAGTATAGCTGTAAGATCACGATTTTTCAATGAATATGAATCAGATTCAGTACATGATTTAAAGGTATTTAAAAGAACGGATGCCAGGAGAATTCTGGTATTGAACATTTTTATCAAGCTGGTTGAGATAAAGGGCAGGATGAAACATCCTGCCCTTGAGCAACTTTAATACGTATAATGCAGCCTAAAACTCTTTAAAATCGTCATCATCAAAAGGAATCACCTGTTCAGGTCTTATTTCCTTTGACCTGGCGGCAAGCATTTTGCCTCCCGGCCTTTGGGATGTTGTGTGTGATGCCGCCATCTTTATTTGTTTATGGTCAATTTTTGTCGCCCCCATTTCATTTTTGCCGGTGACAAGCATGACAAGATCTCTGACATATTCCTTGAGTTGTCCTGCCTGGGCATTCATTTCTTCAGATGCAGAGGCTGATTCTTCAGCGTTTGCAGCATTTTGCTGAACCACCTTATCCATCTCCGTAATGGCAGTGTTCACCTGTTCAATACCGCTGGACTGCTCTTTTGAGGCTTCGGAGATTTCAGACACAAGCCCGCCAACTTTCCCGGAACTCTCGGCAACTTTAATGAAAGCCTCATTGGTGGTTGAAACAAGGTCTGATCCTTCATTAACCTTTTTTACGGTTCCTTCAATCAGTTGGGCTGTATCTTTTGCCGCATCAGCAGCTCTCATGGCAAGGTTTCTAACCTCGTCGGCCACAACTGCAAAGCCGGCTCCTGCTTCACCTGCTCTTGCTGCTTCAACTGCTGCATTAAGGGCAAGAAGATTGGTCTGAAATGCAATTTCATCAATGGTTTTTATAATTTTAGATGTTTCTTCACTGGCCTTTGATATATCTTCCATGGAATTGGTGAGTTGCCCCATGGAATCATTTGCTGTGGTTATAATTTGATTGGCATCATTCATCAGATTATCGGCATGGCCGGCATTTTCTGCATTTTTTGCCGTCATGGCTGCCATTTCCTCCATGGAAGCCGATGTTTCCTCTATGGAAGCTGCCTGCTCGGATGACCCTTCTGCAAGGGATTGGCTGGAAGAGGATACCTGGCCTGCCGCCGATGCCACCTGGTCAGTGCTGGAACTTATTCCGTCGATGACACGAAGCAGTGTTTTGGAAAGATTTCTGACGATAAAGATACTCATAAGAATAACACAGACAACAATAACCATGGATATGATACCAATCATCCAGACACGGTTAAGCAGGATCTGTGCGGCAACCGAATCTTTGACCACCTCTGCTTCATCGATTTCCGCCAGTATGGCCCAAGTTGTGCCACCCACCTTGACCGGTGTATAGGCAGATAAGACAGGATTGCCGTTATAGTCCATGATGATTTTATTATCGGTTATACCGGACAGGGCTTCTTTGGCTCCCACAGTTTTTACACTGCCGGTATTAGGATTGGCAAAAGAGGCTTTAACAGAATGGCTCTGGGGGGCTAAAAAGGAATCCGAGCGCATAAGGTAATCACTGCCGATAAGATATGTTTCTCCTGTTTTACCTAATCCTTCCCGTTCCTGCATGATGGCATTGATGGCTCCAAGGGAAAGCTGCAATGCCACGATAATTTCCACCTGCCCATTATTAATAACAGGCTGGGCAATAAATGCGCAGGGTTCATTATTGCTGGGTGCATAAGGGGCAAAATCAGCCTGCCCGAATTGTTTGGTATCTACAACCTGTTTAACTAGTTGACCTAAGTTGGAGCTGCTGTATTTGCCGGTTAATAAATTGGTCTGGTAATCGGATTCCTTGGCAACGGTATAAAATGCATACCCGTCAGGATTCAGGAGGAACAGATCATAATATCCATACATTTCTTTATATTTGCCATAAAACTCTTCACCTTTTTCATCAATGGGACTAAAGGCTTCTGCCACATCAATTTCAGACATCATGGCCCAATGGACACCATTGCCCAGGTCAACCCTGTCCCATACAGACAAGACCGGGTTTCCGTTGTAATCCATGATGACCTTTTCAGCATGATTCCCCTTCATTGCTTCCCGGGTTGCTTCGGTATCAACTTTGGTATTATTTTTAAAGGATGCTTCAACCGAGTGACCCTCGGGGTCAAGAAAAGAATTAGAGCGCATTAACCCGTCCTGACCTACCAGGTAAGTTTCCCCGGTTTTTCCCATGCCGCTTCTAAGCAACATGATTTCATTAATTTTATCCAGAGGGATCTGAAATGCCACATATCCTTGAAGGTTACCGAAATCATCACTCATCTGGGCCATCATAAATCCGGCCGGAGCTCCATTAGAAGGGGAATAAGGTTCAAGGTCTGCAAAGGCAATTTCATCTTTTCCCATGGTTTTGGCCCGGGCAAATGCTTTGCCAATACCCTGATTTTTAAGCTCACTGTCAGGAATAGCCATGCCCAGATCCGATTCCCGGGTGACGGTATAGACAATATCCCCATCCGTACGAATCAGGAAAATATCATACCAGCCATTGTCCGTCATGATATCCTTGAGCCTCTTATCATATTTTTGTGCCAGGGTGTTCCAGGCAGGGGTATCAACACTGCCCCCTCCTTGTTCAAAAGCCTGGTTAAACTCCAACATGGCATTGAGCACATATGGATCATCCTTAAGCCCGTGAAGTGTTGATTTTATACCTGCCATATAATTCATGAGCTGGGATTTTTTTATTGCCTGGATTGCCTCAAGTTTGGCAAAGGCTTCCTTTCTCAGGGTGCTCACGGTTTCAACCAAAACTCCCATGTCTCCTTTCCGCTCGTTGAAAAAACTTTCGATCTGGCCTTTTTTAATTCCGCGAATTGAATTTAATTGTTCGAATTTACTGTAAATAAATGATTGACGTGCTGTTTGTACTGCCATAATTCCCAGTATGACAAAGGGAACTATAGCCGCTAATGAGAATACCAAGGTGTTTAATCCCATTTTTTTGCCTATTGATAGTTTCATGATTACTCCTTTTGCTGTTATATTTAATCAATAAATATTAATTTGTTTGTCTTTGCTTGTCAGGCCCGGTATCAAATTAAAACCATCCAAAATTTGAACTGAAATTGATATAAGCTCAAACCGGGCACAAAAAGCATTTAATTTTAATGGACGATTTATTTACGTTTTTGTGCTTTCAATATCCGATTTTCTTTTCGAGCGTTGTATTGGATCATTTTATTCAGGACTGCACAAACATCCTTGATCTCATAATTGGTATGGGCAAGGTATCTTGGATATAATGATAACGCCTTTGAAATCATGGTCTTTTCGTTATTGGGAAGGATGATGATATACCGTGTATTAGATAGATAATCCCTGTTTGAATCCAGGTATTCGAGTTCTTTATCTGACGAAATAAGAAAAACAATGATGACCTGTCCGGATATTTTTGATTGCAGCAAATGAAAAAGGCTTTTAAAATCAAAAACCATGACAGGTGTCAAATTAGAAATTTTTGAAAACTTTTTTAAAAGCGTGTCCTTTTGAGTATTGCCTATATTTGTGTAAATAATTATTTCCATTTTTACCCTCTTTATAAAAAAGACAAACCACGTATTTGATATGGTTCTTTACAAAAAGGGTGCCACAGGAACTAATAAAAAATTTAGCAATAATAACAACTATATATGAAAATAAAATTGGTTTAAGAATAAAATGGAATGGTTATTCGTATGAAATCATACTACTTTCTGATTTTTCCAGAATTATTTTGACCTGGTGAGCCTCTTGCAGAAATACAGGTGAATAGCTCTTGCTCACTATATACTGTAGGTCATGATTGTTACAATACGATATATAGTGGGATCAAGCCATAATATATTTTATCTGCAAGAGCCTCGGGTAAAATTATATTTTTTCAGCAGGGAATAAAGATGACTTTTACTGAGACAGGACAATTTGCCTGCTTTAACAAGATCATTTTTAGTTGATCGCATCAATTCTTTAAGATAAATTTTTTCAGTTTCAGCGGCAGTATATGCTTTTACCTGTTTTAATGGAAGAATCGGTTTCAATAGCTCAGCAGGCAGAACAATTGAATTAAGCGCTTTTTTTGATTTTGAAAGATCATTATAAATATGAGAAAGGTTTTGTTTGTTTATTGTGGACTCAATATTTGTCAGCCGGATATTAGTGGGCAGATAATTAGGATAAAGTATTGTGGATTCAGGATTGGCCAGGATTGCTTTTTCCAGGCTGCTGATAAGTTCTCTGGTATTTCCCGGCCAATCATAGGATTCTAAAAATTGTAAAAATTCGGGAATAAACCCCTTGGTTTCAAAATCGTGGTGGCTGCACAATTTATGAATATAATGGAGGGCAAGATCCTTAATATCCTCTTTACATTCCTTTAAACAGGGTAAATCAATATGAATGGTTTTAATACGGAACAACAGATCGCTTCTGAATTGATTGTCTTTGACCATTTTTTCAAGATTTCTATTGGTTGCACAAACCAGACGGAAATGACTCTCAATGTCCTTTGTGCTGCCAACCGATCTAAATCTTCGTTCCTGAAGCACCCTTAAAAATTTTGCCTGCATGGATAAAGGAAGCTCTCCTATTTCATCGAGAAAAAGAGTGCCCCCATCTGCTTTTTTTACAAGTCCTTCCTGGTTTGAATCGGCACCGGTATAGGCACCCTTAACATGACCAAACAATACAGTTTCAACTAGTGTTTCCGGGAGGGAAGCGCAGTCAACCACCACAAAATCATTTTCTTTTTGCCTGCTGTTGGTATGAATGACCTTGGCAAATAATTCCTTTCCTGTTCCGGTCTGGCCTGTTATCAAAACGTTGGCATCGCTTTTGGCACATTGTGCAACCATATTCAGCCTTGACATAAGCCTGGGGCTTGAACCGATGATCGAGGATCTGTTCAATGTATTTTCAGATGCCGATTCCAGGGCCTTTTTTGAAGCTCGAAATTCCAGGGACCGTTTTACATTAAGATCAATTTCATGGTTGGAAAAAGGTTTTAAAATATAGTCCCAGGCACCATAGTCAATGGCCATTTTTGCACCCTGAGTATTGCCTTCACCAGTTATAATAATGACTTCAGGTTCTGAATCTGTGCTTTTAATTGAAACAAGTGCTTCAAGTCCGTTTCCATCCGGTAGATTCACATCAAGTAAAACAAGGTCAAAATCACCAATAGAGAGCATTTCAAATCCATCTGTAAGTGTTTCGGCAGCCATAAGTATATGGCCGGTATCATTAAAATATTTTATTAGAAATTCTCTTATTTGTGGATCATCATCAATGATCAGTATATTTGCCATGGGGCTCCCTTTGGTGTTTTATCCAAATATCTATTTTGTGTAACTTATTAGTTTTTTTTCATATGAATCAGTCTTTTTATCAAGGACTTTTCGAATCGTATGTGCCAAAACCCTTTTAATAATCGGTTTTGTTACATAGCCGCTAATCCCCATGGCTTTAGCCTGGTCCGGATTGATCAATTCACTATAACCGGTACAAAGGATGATGGGCATATCAGCTCTGATCTTAAAAATCTGTTTAGCAAGCTGTTCCCCATTCATGTCCGGCATGGTCATATCCGTAATAATAAGATCAAACCCATGGGATTTTTTTTGGAATGTATCTAAAGCGTCAATGCTGCTCGTTAAAGCAACAACCTCATACCCAAGGGTTTCAATGAGTTTTTTATATAATTGGACAATCACTTTTTCATCATCAACAAGGAGTATTCGTTCATTGCCGGTTGGAACCGGCCTAGTGATTTTCAGGCGGTCCAATTTTTTCTTTTTCTTGTCCACGGGCAAATAAACAATAAAAGTGGTTCCTTTTCCCGGCTTGCTGGATACGCTGATATCCCCGTGCAATCTTGTAATTATGCCGTGAACAACTGCAAGGCCAAGGCCTGTTCCTTCTCCGTGTTTTTTTGTTGTAAAATAGGGTTCAAAAATTTTTTCCTGCTCCTCTTTTGTTATGCCCGTACCGGTATCACCTATCATCAATTTCAGATAGGAACCCGGTATAAGATGAATCTTATCGCCAGGATCTTGTGACCTAAGTTCAACCTGCTGCAAGGTAACGCTTAAAATCCCCCCGGTATTTCTCATGGCATGGTATGCATTTGTGCAAAGATTCATCACCACCTGATGAATTTGAGTGGGATCAGCCAAAACAGTATCACAGTTTTGATCAATATCCTTTTTGATTGCAATTGTTGCAGGGATGGATGACCGTAAAAGTTTGACAGCTTCCCTGACAACCAACTGGATTTGAACGGGCTGAATTTTTTGGTGGCTCTTCCGACTGAATGTCAGTATCTGCTGAACTAATTTTTCAGCCCGGATGCCGGCTTTTAATACCTGGCGAAGATTTTGTTTTTTCTCGCTTTTATCAGGAAGATCTGAGATAGCCAGCTCAGTATACCCTAAGATAGCTGCAAGAATATTATTGAAATCATGGGCAATGCCGCCGGCAAGAGTACCGATTGCTTCCATCTTTTGGGATTGTTGAAGTTGGTCTTCAAGATTTTTCTTTTCTTTTTCAGCCTGTTTGCTGTTGGTGATATCGCGGGATAACTCGATAATCTGAAAGACCTCCTCCTTTTCATCTAAGATTGGTGCGGCAATCAACTCGACATTTATTTGTTGGTTCTGATTGCTAAAGTGGTTATGCTCAACCACCACGGGTGCCTTGGTTCGGATTACTTTTTTTAGCGGACACAGGTGACCGTTACCATCACATGGGGTGGCACAATTGTGGAAAACCTGGTGACAGGTTAAACCTCCGGTTACAGGATCATTTTTTGCCATTTGCCGAGCCTTGCGGTTTGCAAGGGCAATGGTGTAATCTTTATTGATCACGATAAGGCTGTCAGGCACCCCGTCAATGACCGTTTGGAGGAAGCGCAGACTTCGTTCTTTTTCCTCTTCGGCTGCTTTTAGACAAGTAATATCCTGGGTAGTTCCTATAGAACGTAAAGGGTTTTTCTGCTCATCGTATTCTGTTCTGCACCTTTCATGGACATATTTAATCCGGTCTCCTTCAAATAAAAAACGGTGGACAATATCATATTCTGATTTGTTTTTTACTGAGTCGGTATATGCCTTATTGACATAATCACGGTCATCCGGGTGAACCATATCAAGAAAGGCCTCGTAGGATGCTCCGAATTTTTCTTTATCAATTTCAAAAATTTTATAATTTTCGTCGGACCAGAATAACTCTTTGGTGACAAGGTTTAATTCCCAATGACCGATTTGGGCCATGCTCTGGGCCTCAGCATGGCGTTCTTCGCTTTGGAGTAAGGCTTTTTCAGCATGCTTGCGCTCCTGTAATTCTTGTTCTAATTGTTCATTTGTGATTTTTAGTTCCAAGGTACGTTCCATCACTTTTTTTTCAAGTTCATCATGTGCCCTTTTTAATTCACTTTCAGCATGTTTACGCTCAATATCCCTTCCTAAATGTTCAGCAATGGCGTTTATAAGGTCTCGTTCTTCCTTGAGAAACGGTCCTTCAAAATCATCAGGCTGCTCTTTTAAATAAAAAACTTCAATTTTCCCCAGCGACTCGCCATGAACAAGAAAATCCTGGGATTGCTTCCAGGTGGTTTTTTTGAAATTAGCCGTTTTATACTCTCGCTGTTTGAAAATTATCCTGGCACACGCGATTTCAGGATACTGCCATGAAGAAGGAATGATTTCCGAAGTGCCCTGCAGTATTTCATCAAGAGTAACATTCTCTTTTTCAATGAGCCTGGAAATTTCATACAGGCAATTGAGTTCCTTTACCCGTTCGCCGAGATCATGGGTTGTTTTTTGCAGAGAGCCCAATGTCTGTTGATGCTCAATGATTTGTCCTATAAGTTTTGCAGAAGTAATAAGCTGAGACTTTGCGGCACTGACAATTTGAGGCGGGCGGGATATATACTCTTTGGCCAGTCGGAAAAGCACATCGAAATCGACTTGATAACGGTTGGAGATTTCGAGCAATTTTTCAGGATCAGATGGAGGGTCACCATACCCCATATTCATTGATCCAATGGCTTTGTCACCTGCTATAACTGGAACTGCATAGAGGCGAATGCCTCCTTTGCATTCTATGTCAACAGGCTCTCTTGTTTTTATGGATTCGAGCGATGCTTGATTCCAGCAACACTCATGACAAATCCAGTTCCCGCTATTTAAGGCAGTGATATTATCATCGGTATTGCATAATTTCCATGACGCTCTATCCAGGTATTGACACCAGCCGGAAGAAAAAATACCCTGCGCGTAATCACCATTTGCCTCGTAGATAGCTCCGGAAGTTCCCATCAAATCAAGGTGATTTCTTGTGATTTCCTTAAGTGTAGATTCCCCAACCGTGGCTAAAATCAGGCGACAAGTATTCAGTTCAGTAAGATCGCCATAGATAGGGGATTCTTCTTTTTTTTTTAATTTATCAGGCATTTTGCCCCCTAATTGTCCTTTGGTCAGACTCCAACCGATCAGATTGAAATTGATATGAGATCCAGAGATGAAATTGCCAAATTTCTTCTTGGACTACAGCATATCTCTTGCAACCCTTAATTAAAATATTTCAATTTTTTTTGTTTTTATCAAGAACCTTTCTGATAATATTGGCTAACTCTCTTTTGAGAACCGGTTTTGATACATAACCTTGGATGCCCAGGGAATCAGCCTTCTCAGGATTTATCAGCTCACTATAACCTGTACAGAGAATGATCGGCATGTCAGGATTGATTTCAAAAATTTGTCCTGCAAGCTCTGCTCCTGTTATGTTCGGCATGGTCATATCCGTAATAACAAGATCAAAGCTGTCCGGTGTTTTACTAAATGTCTCGAATGCCTCCGGGCTGCTCATGAAAGCGGTAACCCTGTAACCGAGACCCTGAAGTATCTTTTTGTTCATTTGAAGAAGATTTTTATCATCATCAACAAGGAGGATTCTCTCAATACCGGTTGGAATAGATTCCGTGTTTTTTGCTAAAACCATTTTTCCCATTGTTTTGCTCACAGGCAAAAAAACATGAAATTTTGTCCCGCAGCCGGGTTCACTGTTGATGGTGATGTCCCCGTGCAGGCTTTTAACTATACCGTGAACAACGGCAAGGCCGAGGCCTGTTCCACCCTCCTTGGTTTTTGTTGTAAAGTAAGGTTCAAAAATTTTTTCCTGAATATCTTTTGGGATACCTGTACCCGTGTCACTTACCTCTAATTTCAGATAATGCCCCGGCTGGAGATCAATAATATCTACAAGATATTCATTAGTGATTACGATCTGCTGCAAAGATATGCCTAATGTTCCACCTGTCTCTCTCATGGCATGGTAGGCATTTGTGCAAAGATTCATGATCACTTGATGAATTTGAGTCGGATTGGCTATAACATTTTCACATTTCGGATCAATACTATTTTTAATTTGAATTGTTGAAGGAATTGATGGTCGTAAAAGCTTTAAACTGTCCCTGATAACGGACTGAATTCTTAACGGTATAAGTTTTTGTTCGCTTTTTCGGCTGAAGGTAAGTATCTGGTTCACCAGTTCTGTCGCACGGTAAGTTGCCGATAATGACTGGTCAA
>JAKIUJ010000103.1 GCA_021647625.1 Desulfobacula sp. | reverse complement strand
TCAAAATCAACGTGAGTATTTAAGAGCATTGGGGTTAAACGCGCAAATCTTCACAAACCCAGGAGGATAAGCGGTTTCTTCAAAAAAATGTACCATATTTGTAGATTGGGGTGTGGAATGTCAGATTAATGATTAATGTGTGGAATATTATTCATTTTAAGAAAAATGGGATGCTGAAAATTTAAAAAAAATAGTGTCTAATTTTTTTAATCAAACGGCTTTTTAGACGGCTTTTAGTTCCCTAAAACGGCTTTTAACGGCTCGAAACGGCTGTAAAATCAGGTAGAATACGCTCAAAACCGACCTCTCACGCCGGAAACCGGGGTTCGATTCCCCGTGGGATCACCAAGTATTATAAGGGGTTACGCTTTAACGAGTGTAACCTTTTTGTTTTTAAAACCCACTTAAAACCGTCCTGTTTACACACTATTTGTAACGCCGCAAACAATATTGCAGAATTAAGCAAGCAATATCAGAAATTTAAAATTTTTCGTTTAAACATTTCCTGGACACCAGGACGATCCTGATCTATACCCTCAGACTGAATCAGGTCAGGCAGATGTTCGAAGCATCCACCTGACCCTAATTCCATTAGCTTTTTTTGTTAAGTGTATTTATCTACGAACTTCACCCAATTATGCATAAAATGATCTGTGATTTTTAGAAAAGGATGATTGTTCTTTGCCTTGATTATATTGCATTCAGGATGTCCAAAACTAATAAATCCAGCTTTAGAGACCGGATCGTCTGGATCTATAAACAGAATAGTGTTTGTCATCTTTCTGTTTGTCCAATACCTCAAGGATCTGGCCGGAGCGAAGGCAATACACCAATCTGCTTTAAATAATTTCTTATAGGCAATTGCCGTGGCTCCTGCTTTAGAATGACCACACACCAAAAGCTTAACACCGAGTTCCCGAAGGAACCTTGATCGGATATCTTTCGCTGCCCTGGCCGCTACGGCTTTAATACCCTTAATTGACCAGAGATCGATATTTTTCAACCAGTCCATAACCTCATTAGTTCCGGCAATGGCTAAAACTTGGATATAATTGTCCTTATATTTCACAAGCGAGAGCTTGTATTCCGTAGTTCCCAGATCCGTATTATCAAGATACACATCAGAACAGGCTTTAGCAGCGATTTTATACAGTTCTTTATCCATCTAAATATTCACCTCTAACTGAATTTCACACGTTTTTGAATCATATAATTGCACATCCAGGATCTTAACGCCGGTCAGATCAGAATACTCAAGCATCAAGGCTTGAATTTTGGATTCAAGATCATTCAATTTGCTGATCTTCACAGTCCAATTTCTTACTGCTACGCTTGCGAATCTGTTTCTGAATTCCTTGCGTCCCATTAAAATTTCACTCCACTTTTGCGGTATATCCGCCAGAATCAGTCTCGTATATTTTGACCTTGTCTCCTGGACGAACATAAATAAAATTACCTATTTCGTAATTGTATCCATCGACAAAAAACAGTGTGATTTTGTCTTTACCTTTTGTAATACTTTCTACCTCTGCATAATGAACTGGTGTGGGTTCTGTGAAAACATCAACAATGTCCAAGACAACACTGATCAGCGTCAGTTATAATGCGATCATTTTTCATCAAAATGAAAAAAGTGCCAATGCACATCTGTTTATCTCTGTGCTTGCATATCATATCCTCCACTCGATTGAGTATAAATTACAGCAGCACGGAGAGAATCGTTGCTGGGCCTCCATAAGGGAATCATTGTCGACTCACCAGCGGCTTACTATTGAACACAACGTGAAAAAGAATAATAAAATTGTTCGCCAACACATGCGTGTCTGTAGTCAGCCGGAGCCGGATCATAAAAATATTTATAGATTATTGGGGCTGAAAGTAATTCCGCTACCGAGAAATTTATATGACGCAAATGCGTAGTGACCATAAAAAATATCTGACTCACGAACCACGGGCATCTGCTATTTATTATGACGAACTTGGGTTAACTTCAATATCAAATTTTGGGATAGTATGGAGGCACTAAATTTTCAATCGTAAATTGCTACCTATTATTTTGATTAATGTTTGTGAGACACTCTGTTCAATAGCCAGATCATTCCATTCTGAAACGTGCTCTGTGATTTCCTCAATGATATGATCAATTTTCGGTTTGGTAAATATAGGACTTATTTTTTTTAGGCTATAAAAATCTTCGCGGATAAAGTTGTCTCTCTTTCCATTGAGCTTCATCCAATGACTGCTTACCCACGGACTTCCAGGCTTGTAGCTGTAAGCTAAATCGTAGGCAGGAGTCAATTGCCACTTGTGTTGATTGTCAAGCATAAATCCAAAATTTTTAGAATGATCGTCATGATTACGTGCAATAATATTAAAAACCATTCGTTTAAATATTTGCGTTGCATCATTCGGAGTTAATTTAAGTTCTCTTGCAAGTGAAAATAATTCTTCATATGAGTACGAGCCGACCTTTTTGTAATCTACATGTGCAATGCCGTTTAAAGTTTGAACATGGATCTTCTGATTGCCTTTCCGATCAAACCGCTGAGTAATAAAATGACGTCTATTCCCTTCATTCAGCAATTGGCAGGGCATCATATCTATCCCACAAGCTTTAGCCATGAGGTGATAAACATACTCCATTGTGCCATACCCCAATGGATCACCAAATGTTTCTTTATTTTTGTGAATTTCACTGACACCATCAAACTTCATTACGAAATGAGTAAACCCTTCAGGCGCATTGGTTTGCCCTGACCTCACCTGGGTAAAATCACTATTAAATGCAAGTACTGCTTTAGGCCTGGCACCACCGGCACTCATACCGACAGATAATAATGCCATCATTGCTTCTTTATCTTCTTGACCATGTGCTCCAAGTGTTACTTGAAATTGTTCTCGTTTGTTCAAAATTTCTTGGGCGATGAAAATTAAAGACTGAATTTCAATATGTTGTGACCTATTCAGGTTTTTCCGTTGGATTGCCGGAGAATAAGTTAATGCCCCCATACCACGCTTTCCAGTATATTGAAGACGCTGCAGCGGGGTTATGTCTGTTGCCGATTTACCCTGGCTAGCTATCCAAGCATTCATAACTGCATTACCAAAATCATCAGGCAAAGAATCTGCGATCATTCCTGGTAACCCTTTGAAGGTTTCGTTATTATTTTCTGGGAATGTATAAATCTTTTTAGATAAAGGCATTTTTATAGGTGAAAGCTCAATATCGGACTTAATAAAGCGAGATTCAAATTCAAATGCACCAATACCTGTTTCAGTATTGAAACTGACGGCACCGACATCTTGCTCATTATATTTTACTTTAACGACTTCGATTACCATAAAGATTCATCTTCTCTTGTTTGGAGTTTTCTCTTTTGAGATCTTGAAGCTCGTTGCCGTTTTTTCCCCTCTAATTTAGCCAACTGCAAAGGAGAGATTTCCTGTACAGGTAAAAAAATATTGATTTGCTCTACCATTCCCAAGCTTAGCAATATAGCGACCAGGTTTTTTAGTTGGACGTTACCTTTCTCAGCATTAAGAATCGTCCTTCTGTTTAAACCGGTTCTTGATGCCACTTCAGCCTGGGTTAAATTCGCATTTAGTCTCGCTTGCTTTAGCCTCTCCCCTAATTGTTCAACTATTGCGATCGGAGACATTTTGTCAAACACCATAACGTTACCTATTTTGCATATTAAACCATTTCACTCGATTAAAGTACTAATTATGTAACACTATAGCTTGTGTTGATTTGTAATGCAAGTTGTTTTTATAAAGTGGAAATATTGTGACATTAACTCATTTTTGTTTATTAAAGAGCAATAATATACACCTTAACCCAAGTTCGTCATAATAAATAGCAGATGCCCGTGGTTCGGGCGTCAGATTTTTTTTATGGTCACTACGCATTTGCGTCATATAAATTTCTCGGTAGCGGAGTTACTTTCAGCCCCAATAATCTATAAATATTTTTATGATCCGGCTCCGGCTGACTACAGACACGCATGTGTTGGCGAACAATTTTATTATTCTTTTTCACGTTGTATTCAATAGTAAGCCGCTGGTGAGTATATGCGGTATTCCAGCCATTGAATTCACTTTGACAAGTTTATTTTTTGGGGTTCTCAACAACAGATGATAATGGTTGCTCATAATAATTAATATGGAAAAGTTACATGCGTTACCCCTGCAAAAAGGCCCCGCAGAATGTAAATCCTGCAGGGCCTTTTTCCAGTTTATGTTTTCTTTAATTTATTGAGAGCTGTTCTTTCATGGTTATGTCGTGCTTTCTTTCCTGCAATGTCTTTTGAGTCTCTTTTGCCACATGCTTACCCAGATTGCTCATGACACATACTTTCTTTAATTTTTCTACATTATTTTCCAACTGCTGCCTTTCTGATTGGGGCAGATTTCCAATGCAACTATTATAAGCTTTTTGACTTTTACGTTTTGCTGTTAAATCTTGGTGCCGTCTTAATGCTCTGTCTTTCATATATCAGACTCCTTTATAATAGTTAGTGTTTGAACGAAAACTCACCCGTCGGCAGCGCCCATCTGCTTCGTTGCTGCAAAATCCTGAAATCCTCATGTACTATAGTACACTCCGGTTTCAGCATTTCTTGCGCCTTGTATATGGGCAACTTTTCGCCCAAACACGAGTTTTCGGTCAGCCACTAGTTAAAGAATTCGTTTTCCAACACCACTTCTAAAAATGCTTTATATGAAAGAACTATGCAAACCGAATCAGGTTCTTTCATGCTTTGTCAAAACCTTTGGTTTTTTGCGCAGCCCCCTATTAGAAGAGGCAAAGCTGCGCATTGCCGTTATTGACGAAGTGGTATTCTTTACTTAACAAAAAGTATACACACGAACAAAGTGTTTGGCAAGCCTAACCCGAATATTTTATGAAAATCATTTTCTTGGATGTTCTTTTCGCCACTGCTTTGGACTCTTATAGGACTTGCCTTGAACCCAGATGCCTTTTCTTTTCTTTTTTGCATTTGCCTGGGCATTAAAATACGTTTTTGAATTCAAACTCTTCGGGAATCTGCCCTGGTAGACCTCAGCCATGCCTGATGCGATCATCTCAAGGTTGATGTTTTTTCCATCAAAAAATATTTCTGCCAACTGCCTATTATATCCGCCTGTGCCATAACTTTTAATGGTCACTTTTTTATTTTCCACAAGCTGAATAAGCTTTGTTTTTGCCTTCCGACCGAACGGCTGACCGGGTCGATTATCATAGCCAATCTCCGGGGTATCAATACCCACCATCCGGATCGTAAATTTCAAATCAAGACCCGTTACCTGGACAGTGTCTCCGTCAAACACTTTGATCACAGTAAATTGGTGCTTTTTATTTTGCTTTGAGGTTACCTTTTTATATATTTGCTGACTTTCCTCAATCTGCCTCACCTGTGTGTCTGTTGGTCGCGTTACATTGGAATAATGGCGCACCCCATCATCATCTGTCCAGAACCAGATGTTGCTAAGAAAAAGGAGACCTGAAAGAGATAAAAGAACGACTTGAATCATTTTTTTTCGCATGAAATAAGTTTAACATATTTTGAGAATTAAGATAAAGAGATACTGTATTAATTTTTAACAAACATCACACCTGACCAGTGTTTCTTATCCTTTTCCCAAATCGGATTCAGCCCTTTTCTTTGATAACAATCAATCAGGTCTTGTTTTTCCCAATCCCTCAGGCCGGACAGGATGGCAACCCCATTGTATTTAAGACTTGAACTGATCAGGCCTGATATAGTTTTCAAGGTCGGGGTTCTTAAATTGGCGCAGATGACGTCGTATGTATCCGGAGATGTATCAATATAGTCATCAATGATCGTAATTTTTTGGTCAAGATTATTTATTACCACATTTTTTTTAGCTTCGTTTATTGAGATCGGATCGATCTCATAGGCGTTGCAACTTGTAAGCCCTGCCTGACACATGGCCACGGCAAGAACACCTGAGCCTGTTCCGATATCAGCCCCTATGGCCCATGTATTTGCGGGAATCATCTTTTTTTCAAAAAAACACAGATCAATGGCTTCTAAACAGAGACAGGTGGTGGGATGCTGACCTGTCCCAAAAGAGATGCCCTGTTCAATTACAATATCTATTGGAATTTCAAATCGATTTTTTATTAGAGTATCTTTAGGATAAATTACTTTTGAACCCGGTGTTCTTGAATTTGCCACTTTTGATTCAACCCCGGGTATATTGGGCTTAAGAATAAAATGCGGTGTCACCTGAACCGGTTTAAGAAAACTTTTTTCAATATAAGTAGACCCGTAAACATAATGATAGCACAGTTCCTGTTCACCAATAAGCCGGGTCATAATCTTTTTTGCATCACGAAATGATATGCCTAACTGTGATGTCATCTGCTTTACAAAGTGTTGTGCAGTCAATTTCACATCAGACGTGTAAAGAATATCTAAAACGCTCTGTTTTACACTTACATCAATGTGCGTCATGACCTTCTTTTATTAAAAGCTTTTCATACCAGCAGGCAAAATCATACATTCCACGGATACGTTCTTCATCATTGACGATACCCAAACACATTTCAAGTGCTGCCTGGGCATAGGTATTGGAATAGTCATCATGGTCGAGCATGGATAAAAATTCCCGAATCAACATCTGACTGGTTCGTTTGGTCTTATCTTTTCTAATATCAATGGGGTCTTTGGGTTCCTGAAACGGGTTCCATTTTTCATATCCTTTTTTCAGAATCTGTTTCTGGCCCCTTTTACCCATGCAGTCAAAGATCGCTTTTTTCTTTTCTTCTAGCTGTTCGGGTGTGAATTTATCCATTTTGTCTGACCCCTAGATAACTTTCATTAAAATCCGTAATAATAGACATTGAAACAGGAATCAACATCTCATGCATCTTTATCTTTTCCGAATTAATATCTTTGACCAGCTGGGCAGAAAGCAATTGCAGTTGGGTATAAATTTTATCCATATTCAAAGTTGGATAGGGTTCACCCTGGACAAAATTTGTACGGCCGCAGATATGACTGGCACCTGCCGTGGAAGTAGGAATACCATAAACCCGGCAGGTAATCGGTCGATATGCATACATGGAGCAAAGATTATTTTCACCCAATAGCGGACATCGAACTCTTTGTTGAGACATGGTTGCAATGACTTCTAACTGGTCACCACCGCCTCTCACTTTTTTATAGGCATCGCGTTTCATCTTCACAAGGGTACGATCCGTCTTGTCGGCAATCTCCACCACATCATTTTTCGGTTTACCGGAAAAATTTTCCAGAAATTTATGTTTGATGTACAGGGCTTCAATGAGGGTCATATCAAAAATTGCATAACAACAATCACTGCATTTTTCCCGGCAGAACACTTCTTTTGGATATTCTTTTTTCACCCGGTCAAATACTCCATCAACGATCTGAACCAATGCTTCATACTTTACAAAGTGTTCCTTTAAATCTAATGCCATAATTTTTCATCCTTTATTTTCCAATGCAAAAGTTATTAAAAATTGCATCCAATATATCTAAAGAGGCTGTTTCCCCTGTAATTGTTCCAAGAGAATCGATACTGTTTTTAATATCCATTGCCAATGTTTCTTCTTCCTGACCGTGCGCAAGTCCGGATCGGACCATTTCAAGGCTGCAAACTGTTTCTTCCAGGGCTTTTTTATGCCGCAGATTCGGAACTACGGATGATTTTTCCATATCCAGCTCAGCAATGCACAAATTCACAATTTTTTGACGCAGTGTCTTTATTCCAATATCCTGCAACGCAGAAATCTCTATGGTTGGGATATCTTGATATTTCTCACTAAGCTTTGGCAAATCATCTTCACCCAGGTCGATTTTATTGATCACAAAAATTGCTTTCTTACCCAAAGGAACAATTTGCTCGAACTCCAGGTCTGAAAATTTACTGCCGGGTTCTTTCAAATACAACACCAGGTCGGATGCAACGATGTGGTCCTTTGCCTTTTCAATACCGATTATCTCCACTAAATCATCTGTCTGGTGAATCCCTGCCGTGTCTATAACCACAAAGGGAATACCTTCAATGTTCAGTACCTCTTCGATGGGGTCTCGTGTTGTACCGGGAACAGCCGTTACGATGGACCGTTCATGCTCCAGCAATTGATTCATCAGGCTTGATTTTCCAACATTTGGAGCACCGCATATCGTCAGTCGGATACCATCTTTTAAAAAACAGGCGTCATCGTATTGTTGTATGAATCCTATACACTGAGCAATGACATCATCGATCATAGCCATCTCTTTAGCCGATGGCTCAAATTGTGCGACATCATCAGGAAAATCAATATTGGCTTCCAGAAAGGATAATAAGTCAATAAGCCGTTCTCTCAAGTTCTTGATTTTTTGCTTTAAAGCACCCAGGTTCTGGGACGCAGCAATCTTAAGAGATCTCGCAGACTTTGCGTTAATAATATCGGCCACAGCTTCGGCCTGGGTGAGATCAATCCGGCCGTTCAAAAAAGCACGCTTGGTAAATTCACCGGGTTCGGCCAACCTTACGCCCTGCAAGAGGATCAAATCCAAGAGAGTTCTAAGAACCACGCTTCCGGAATGGGCTTGAATTTCCACCACATCTTCGGCTGTGTATGATTTTGGTCCCTTCATCGGGATCATCAGCACTTCATCAATTACGTCTAATGTTGCTGCCGCGTCGGGTGACTTTGGCACACCTGATGTTTTCAATACCCCTGGTGTTTCCGGATGTATGATGAACCCATGGATCACCCTGTGGGAAATCAGGGTATGGAGCGGACTTTTTGCATCATTTTTTCGCGAGAATACTCTTTTGGCAACATCAAAGGCCAATGGCCCGGATATCCGGATGACACCAATACCGCCACTGCCATATGGCGTTGCTATTGCGGCAATTGTATCATTCATAATTGGCTATCTTTTATTAAACCGTCTTTTCCCCCTAAAAGAATTTTTCTTTTTGGGAAAAATAACAAGTCGCCTATAATACCCGTCACCCATGCTCTGGGTTCTGACCTTATTATCATCTTTTAATGCCAGATGGACGATCCGCCTGTCCTGGGCACTCATCTGGTTGATCGTGGCCGGACGGCCTGTTTTCTTGGCCTTGTCCGCCATTTTGTAAGCAAGATGTTTCAGATTGGCCTTACGGGTTTCCATATAGCCTTCAATATCAACCTTAACCCGGACCCTGGCATCACTTTTACGGTTAATAATCTTATCTGTCAAAAATTGCATGGCATCCAGTGTCTGGCCTTTTCTACCAATCAGAATGCCTGCATTGCCGCCTTCGATGCGCAATGTGAGTCTATCCTGTGTGGTCGTCGCACTGACTATGGCATCATCAGTAATCAAATTTGCCATCTTCTGCAATGCTTCTGATCCAAGATCAATGGATTCCTGGGTTACATCCACAGATTCCGGAACGATGTAGCGTTCTTCGCTATCCGGAGCCTGCTCTTGAGTATTTTGGGGTCGTTCTTTGCTCTTTTGGTGCTGCTCTTGCTTTTTTGCCTCCGGCTTTTGGGCCTGCGGCTGTTTTGCTTGTGGCTTTTTAGGTGACGCTTCCTTACGGGTGTCTTCTCCAAAGGCTTCATCAACGATGGACCTGATTGACTCTTCATCTGAAGGTGTTCCATTCTGGGGAACAACCACTTTTATTTTGGCATCTTTCCTGCCAACAATACCAAAAATTCCTGATGCACCCTCGGTAATCACATCATATTCTAATTGATCTTTAGAAAGTGATAGTGCACTACAGGCATTTTTAATTGCTACAGCTACATTTTTCCCACTAAATTCCTGGGTCTGTGTCATATATAACCTCCTAAATCTTACGCGAATTTCTTTTGAATATAGTACTGCTGTCCCATGGAAATGATATTGTTAACAAACATATACAAAACCAGGCCCGCCGGAAAATTAATGAACAATACTGTCATAAAAATAGGCATCAACATCATCATCTTGGCCTGCATGGGATCGCCTGCAGTCGGTGTCATTTTCTGCTGCAAAAAGAAGGATGCGCCCATTATGAGTGTCAGAACGGGAATACCATACGGTTCCTGCATCATTGGAATTTTAAAACTCAAATTAAAAAGTCTGTCCGGTGCGGATAAATCCGTGATCCAACCTATAAATGGTGCATGACGTAACTCAATGGCCTGGTACAGCATTCGGTACAAAGCAAAGAAAATCGGCATTTGAACCAGCATGGGCAAGCACCCTCCGGCAGGGTTCACCTTATAGGTTTTATACAATCCCATAACTTCCTGATTCATTCTCTGCTTGTCGTCTTTATATTTTTCCCGAAGTTCCATCATCAAAGGCTGAACTTTTTTCATCTCGTTCATGGACTTATAGCTTTTTGTACCCAGGGGCCAGAAAACCAGCTTGATAAGAACCGTGAGGAGAATAATGGCAATACCGTAATTGGGTATAACATCATGAATCTTATTCATGACATATAAAAGAGGCTTGGCAATAACATTAAAAAATCCAAAATTGATAGCGTCTTTGAGGCTGCTGTCAAAGCTGCTCAATATTTTATAACTTTTGGGGCCCATATAGTAAGTAAAAGAATATTGGCTTTGCTTGCCCGGATCAAGGCGATCCATTTTTCTAACATAGCTTGCTGTCACAAGATCATTAGCATACGCCAGTTTAATTCTCGCATCAATTGGACTGTAACCTTCTTTTTTTTTGGGCATCACAACGGTCATAAAATACCGTTCCGAATATCCTGACCAGTCTATATTTCCATGGTAGGTATTTTTATCTTCAATTTTATCGGGTTTGAAGGCTTCATATTCACCTTCAACAAGCCCGACAGGTCCTACAAATGCAAACCTGGACTGTGCTTTTACTTCATCGTTATAAAATCCGGGCGTTGTAATCACCAATGAATCATTTAACGGCATGTTAGAACCATTCTGGAAAATAATATCACAGTCAATGGTGTATGAATCGGCATTGAATGTAAAAATCTTTTTCACAACCATTCCCTGGGATGCGCCAAGAACAAATTCAATGGATTTTTCGCCTGTATTGACAGACAGGGTATTACCTTGCATTTTGGCTGAAAAAACGGCTTCTTTCATTCCTGGAATGGACTGACCCTCAAGTTCAACCAACAAAGTACCCAGTGCAAGCTTTTCATGTACCAACTGCTTTAATGCTGAGTCTTTTTTATTGGTTTCTTTAAATTGCTTGAGTTCCATACTTCTAATAGAAGCACCTTGTTCGGAAATGACAATCTCATAAAGAGGCGTGGTAACCATGATGGTTCGATAGTCTTTTTTAACCGGTATTACCGGCTGGAACGGGGCAACAGGTTGAGCTTTATAATCAGAAATATTTTGGCTGCTTTGCCGGACCTGTTGTTGCCGGCCGGTTTGTTGAGCCTGTTGCTGTTGCAGGGCTGGATCTGGTGTCTTTACAAAAAAATACTGATACCCCACCAGGACTACCACGGAAAGTACGACAGCTAAAATTAACCGTTTTTGTTCATCCATGTTTCTCTCCTGTACCTATAAAAATTGCGGCACTTTAAAAATAGAAGAGGAAATCATAGAGCAGATAAAATCTTTGAATTATGGGACCGGATCAAAACCGCCTGCATGGAATGGATGACAACGCAAGATTCTTTTAACGGCAAGAATACTGCCTTTAAAACAGCCATATTTTTCAACCGCTCCTATTGCGTACGCCGAGCAGGTTGGGTAATACCGGCAATTGCGCCCTGTCAGAGGAGATATGGTATATTGATAAATTTTAATTAATACTAAGACTAGCTTTTTCATTATTTTGCCACGTCTATTTTTGTAAAAAGTTTATCAAGCTTTTCAATAATCTGCCTGTTGGCAAGCGATGTCAGACCTTTCCGTGCAATAATATTGATATCTTTTGGCCCTGAAATATTTTCTTTGTTATGTCGGAAATATTCTCTGATAATTCGTTTTATCCTATTACGCTCTACTGCATTTCCTACTTTTTTTGATACTGTAATGCCAATTCGATTGTTGTGAGTTGTTCCTACACAGAAAATAGCCAAAAAGCTGTCTGTGTACACCTTTCTACCTTGTTTCGAAAGTGTCAAAAATTGGGCTCTTTTTAAGACCCTAATCTTTTTTGGCAAACAAAAATTACTCAATAAATCCCTTAATTACACGGTAAGTTTTTTTCTTCCCTTTGCTCTTCTTGCGTTAATAACGCGTCTTCCACCGGTTGTAGACATTCTTTTCAGAAATCCGTGTTTTCTTGTTCTTTTCCGATTACTTGGCTGAAATGTTCGTTTCATAACTTACAATCCTTAAACTAAATAATTTCCACAATTTAAAGCCATCACTGGCGCAAACCACAATAAACGCAACACATTAATGGTTTTTTAAAAAAAAGTCAAGGTTGAAAGCAATATGACACGTTGTTTTTAATGCAAACAAACATTGTATCTATTCAACCATCAAACTATCTGTTGCTCTATCCCGGGAATATAATTCTGTTCCATCAAGTTCGTATTTTACTGATAAGGTTGAAGTTTTGACTCCTTTTGAATCTGGCTCAAAACTAATTTCTATTGTACAGCTATCACTTGGATTTAAAGTAAATATTGCAGAACCACACGGATTAGAACCACCATTTAAGTTTAATTTAAAATTATCGTCATCTAACTCTAATTTAATTTCTTTCACCTGAATATTTTCATCACTTTTGTTTTTTAAAGTAAATACGTATGATTTAGAGTCACCTTTGTCTACACTTCCAAAATCATGTTTAGATGGAGATATTTCTAAAAGACCTCCTAATGTTGCAATACCTGTCAAACCAACCTCTTCTGTTTTTATTCCATCTCCTATCATTTTAATATCTAAGGCTGCTGCTTTTGTACCTTTTGACTCTGGTGCAAAAACAACTTCAATAGTACACTCTTCTCCTCCATTTAAAACAGAGCCTTCACAATCTTCATTTATTATTTCAAAGTCTTCATCATTACCAGTTAAACCAATATCAACGATATAAAATTTGTCAGAACCTGTATTCTTCACAGTTATAATTTCAGGGTCAGATTTATCTCCAACATCTGTTGAATCAAAAAGAATTACCTGTGGATTTACATCTACCTTAATACTTCCAAATGAATAAAATGGAATTAAGAACAAAGATAATATAGAAAACAATATAAATTTTTTAGAGAGCATAGCTATCCTCCCTTTTAATACCTACCTAAAGGTATAATTTCTGATTTTTTTTTATTTTGTCAAACATCTATATCAAAATCATCACCAAAACCGATATCCGTATCTTCAAATCCAAAATTTTTGTCATTGTCTACATCTTCTACTTCTACTAAACCTGTATCATCAATACTTTCTATCTTTTCATCTATTTCGTCCAATTTTCCTTCTATCTAATCTAATTTTTCGTCTATTTCTGATAAATCTACATCAGAAACTCCTGTATGTTCTGCAAATTCGTGTGCCGATACATCGTTATTGAATAAAAGATTAAATAAACTCATTCCTGCAAAACTTCCAAGTAAAGAACTTAAAAAGCCAGTCCCAAATCCCATACCTGAACTCTGTAAATTTGATGTTGAAGGTTGCTGTTGTTGAACCTGTTGTGTTTTTTCTTTTAATTCTTGTCCTTTTTCTGCAAGCATGTTCTGTTCTAAATTTATCACTCTCTTTTCAAGTTCATCAACTTTTTGGACAACTTTTTCTAAAACAATACCCATTTTTTTAACTGTATTTTCCAAATTGTTTGAATCCATACTTTTCCTCCTGATTTTTGTTTTATAGTAAAAACAATATAGTATTAATATAGTGAATAAATTGTGAAAATATATTTTTTAGCTGATTTTTGTTAATTCATTTATGATTTGCGGAAGTTGGGAAGAAATAACAC
>JAKIUJ010000102.1 GCA_021647625.1 Desulfobacula sp. | reverse complement strand
GCATCCCTTTACATACATGTTCCGTTTTGTGTTAAAAAATGCAGGTATTGTGATTTTCATTCCCAATCAGACCTGTTGTTGATTCCCAGATTTGTCCAGGCTTTGCTAAAAGAGATCAAGTATCGCTCTGATCCGGAAAATAAACTGGAAAGCAAACAGAAAACCAAGATTGAAACCATCTATTTTGGCGGTGGCACACCCTCTGTTTTATCAATCATGGATTTTGATAGCGTGCTGCAGGCCCTGATGCGTTCTTTTCAAGTCGCACCCGAAGCTGAGATCACAGTGGAGGTTAATCCCGGAACAATTGATACCCGTTTTCTGGGTAAACTTAAGATGCTTGGTGTGAATCGACTCAGCATTGGTGTACAGTCGTTTGATGAAAAAAAATTAAAATTTCTCGGTCGGATTCATTCGGTTGATCAGAGCAAAAAGATACTGCTGGAAGCTGACAAAGTCGGATTTGACAATATAGGTTTTGACTTGATGTATGGCCTGCCGTTTGAAACCGAAGCCATCTGGCAAAAGGATCTGGAAACAGCGATTGAATTTAACCCAAGCCATCTGTCCTGTTATATGCTAACCATAGAAGAGGGTACCCCCTTGCATGCAGATGTTAAAAAAGGATTGATTCATCCAGTTTCAAAAGAAAAACTATCCCGGTTTTTTAAAATCACCTCGCGGTTTTTAACTAAACACAGGTTTGATCACTATGAGATATCAAATTTTTCACGGGGAATCAGCAACCGTTCCAGGCATAATTTAAACTATTGGAATATGACACCATATTTTGGATTCGGACCGGCGGCCCATTCCTTTGACGGGCAGTGCCGTTCGTGGAATCGCAGTGATATAAATTTATATATAAATGATATCCAGAATACAATATTGCCAGTCAGCGATAAAGAGACATTGACCTTGGATCAGACAATGCTTGAAATGATATTGTTAGGGCTTCGAACAACACAGGGCGTGGACCTGAATATTTTTTATGAACGCTTTAATATCGCATTTGAACAAAAATTTAAAAATGAACTGGATCAAATCAACAAAGAAAAATTAGGATCAATAAAAGACAATTGTTTTTCGCTCAACCTTGATGGCAGGCTTCACTTGAACAGTATCATAGAAGCGTTCGCTGACCGGATTATCTAAAATTTACCCCTAAGCTGCCTTGTATCCCCCACCCGGATGGTCAGATTGATAGAATCAAAATATTCGATTAAGGGAATGACAAACTTTCTTGATACGCTGACCATTTCTTTAAATTCGGGCGTAGTGATTGATTTTTTTTCTTTAAGAAATTCAATCAGCTGTGTTTTTAAAGTTTCAATGATTTTTGCATCAAAATAAAGATCATCTTTTGTTTTGATAATCGATTTTTCATCAACGAGCATGCGAAGCACATCCGTGGCATTTTTCTTGTCTATTTTTATGTCCTGGCAAATGGTTCTGAAAAATGGTGGTGTCAGGCCGGATGATTGATAAATCGACTTGATCTTGTCTTTAACTTCATGCTGGTCAACCTGGAGCGCCACTTTAAAACCGGTCAGTTTTACAATGCTTTTATCCAGGACAATCAGGTTTTCTCTGGCCAATTTTTTAAACAATAAATTAAAAAATTTGGTATCTTCAATATACTGAAATTTGGATTTTAATTCCTGGGTGGGCATGCCTTCCTTTAGAGGATTGTCAGCATGATAATTTTTTATTTTTTTTAAAAATTTATCTTTAAAACTGTCCATAAAAGGACCATGAACATAGATCTGTTTTTCTTTGTCGGTCTGTACAACCAACTGTTTTGCCAACATTTTCTGCAAAGCTGCGGTGAGTTTTTTATCCGTGATATTGGTCATCACACGAAGCTTGGCAAAAGACAGGCCTGAAAATCCTTTGAAAGACAGGAAAAAGGAAATGGTCTGTTCCTGGTCATCCAGCAACAGGCCTTCCAACCCTTGCGTTACAGCCTTATCAAAAAGTTTGTGTTTTTGAGAAACCGGATTTAAAATGGCACCACCGCCGATGGTCTTTACAGGGGAGTAGCTTCTGATAACATAGTGATCATCTTTGATACAGCAAATGGGCTCTTCAAGACGAAACTGGACACAGGCATCATCACCCGGCACAAGTTCTTGTCTGTCTAAAAGAACCATGTATCCCAGTATTTCACTTGTGCCGGAATGAAATCTTATTCTTGTTCTGCCCCTGGCGGGTTTTGCATTGCTTTTTAAATAATGAAAACGGGCATCCGCCATATAGCTTTTAATCAGCGTCTCCGGAGTGGAAAGAATATCTCCTCGCTTAACAGACTCTTTGTCTAATCCTTGGAAATTAATGGCTGTCCTGGTCCCGGCACCGGCGGTTGCTACCCCCTCGCTGTGAACCTGGATACCCCTGACCTTGGAAACAATTTTTTTTGGGTAAACCATGATATCATCGCCAATATTTATATTTCCGGACATTAAGGTTCCCGTTATGATCGTACCAAATCCTTTCATGGAAAAAACCCTGTCCACGGGCAGTCGGAAAATAGAGGAAAATTTTCTTTCAGGAATATTGCTGCAAATATCTTCCAGGGTTTCAACAAAATTGTCCAAACCCTGGTTTGTCACCGAAGATACAGGGATAATAGGTTTGTCTTCTAAAAAAGTGCCCTGAATAAAATCATTGATGTCATCTAAGGCAAGCTCTAGTAGATCGTCATCCACCATATCTATCTTGGTCAGCGCCACTATCCCATGTTCAATTCCCATGAGATTGCAAATTTCCATATGCTCCCGGGTCTGGGGCATGACACCTTCATCTGCAGCAATGACCATTGTAACTACATCAATGCCACTGGAACCTGCCACCATGTTTTTTACAAACTTTTCATGGCCGGGCATATCCACAATGCCGATGTGTTGGCCATTGGGCAGATCCAGTGCGGCAAAACCAAGCTCAATGGTAATGCCCCTTTCTTTTTCTTCTTTCAGGCGATCGGTTTCAACTCCGGTCAATGCTTTAACAAGGCTTGTTTTACCATGATCAATGTGGCCGGCTGTTCCTAAGATGATGTTTTTCAATGGTCGGTAATTCCTGGGGTTTATTCTTTTTTTCCGGTTCTAAAAAATGACATGCCATATGCCAGGGCAACAAGTCCAAGGCCCATGATAGCGCCTTGGTAAATTTCCCAATCCGGTTTGAACAATCGGGTTAATATTATCCCGAATGCAAGCCCCAGAATTAACCGGACAACAAATATTAAAAGTGCGTTCATAAATCTAAATTCCCATATAAAAATAAATATTTCACAAAAGATAATAGTCAAACAGGACTTGAAGGTCAATGTTAAAAATTACAGCGAAAGAGGTTGAGTTATAAATTCTCGGGATCGAATTGGACCGGGACTTGATTTTGAAAAATTTGCATGGAGATAATAAAAAAGTGTTGAAAAAATGATCCGGTTCTGATAATTAAGGAAAGTTTTTGTGGTGGGTGTAGCTCAGTTGGTAGAGCGCTAGGTTGTGGTCCTGGATGTCGAGGGTTCAAGCCCCTTCACTCACCCCATTAAAAAAAATAACCCGAAACTCAAAAATTTTGAGAATCGGGTTTTTTGTTCTCAACAAATTTTTTCCGGAGGTCGATGACTTATGATCCGTCTAAAAAGTATGTGCGCCATTTTAATTTTTACCATAATATCCATACCCGTCTTTAGTTTTGCTTTAGAGCTGACCCCAGGGGTATATGCACAGTTTGAAACAAACAAAGGGCAGATCCTTGCGACGCTGTATTATGAACAAACCCCGTTAACAGTGATCAATTTTGTGGGTCTTGCAGAGGGCTCGATTGAATCCAATCGCGGCAAAGGCATCAAATTTTATGATGGGCTTATCTTTCACCGGGTGATAAAAGATTTCATGATTCAGGGGGGGGACCCCGAAGGTACAGGAAGTGGTGGCCCCGGATACAGGTTCCCGGATGAATTTGTAAAAGAGTTAACCCATGATGGCCCAGGGGTTCTTTCCATGGCCAATTCAGGACCAGGCACCAATGGCAGTCAGTTTTTTATCACCCACAAAGCAACGCCCTGGCTGAATAATAAACATACGGTTTTTGGCAAAGTTATAAAGGGCCAGGATGTTGTAAATAAAATTGAAAAAGGCGATAAAATTGTTTCATTGACCATTGTCAGAGTGGGTGATGCAGCCAAAAAATTCAAGGCTGACCCTGCGTCGTTTGAAGTCCGGATGAAAGCGATCCGTGCAAAAGGCGAACTTGAAAAGAAAAAAACGGCCGCAAAGTTTGAAACTGAGATGTTTCTCAGGTATCCAAACGCAAAAACAACTGATACAGGCCTGATGTATGTTCAATTAAAAGAGGGATCCGGCCCGACTCCCCAACCCGGCGCCACTGTTACCGTTCATTACGAAGGCAGACTTAAAAGCGGTAAGGTGTTTGATTCATCCTATAAAAGAGGAGAGCCGGCCCAGTTTGTTGCCGGTGTCGGCCAGATCATAAAAGGATGGGACCAGGCATTGGTGACCATGAAAAAAGGTGAGAAAAGAACATTGCTGATTCCCTATTGGCTGGCTTATGGGGAGCGCGGGTATCCAGGGGTTATCCCTCCCAGGGCGGATCTTATTTTTGATGTGGAATTGCTGGATTTTAAATAGGATCGGTTATAATGAATCAGTGGCTGACCGAAAACCCTGTGTTGGGGCGAAAATTCACCCAAGCACAGGATTTTCGGTCAAACAATTATAACAGGGGCATCATGTGCATCACCTTCATGATCTGTTCCCGGCGTTTTTTTAAATAGGGTGTCGGGTGCAGGACAGACCATCTGTGCGGATTCGGCAGGACGGCTGTCATCAACGCTGCTTCAGAAGCGGTGAGATACCACGACTCTTTTGAAAAATACTTTTGAGAAGCAGCCTCCGCACCTGTGACACCTGTTCCCCAGTCCACCGTGTTTAAATACATTTCAAGAATCCGCTGTTTGCTCCAGAAGATTTCAATTAAAGACGTATAATAGATTTCAGCCATTTTCCGGGTAAAACTTCTGCTGGATAGTAAAAAAACACTTCTTGCGGTCTGCATACTGATTGTACTGGCACCCCTTAACTTTTTTTTCATGATCAGCGATTTGAGGGCTTGTTTAATTTCAGTGTAATCAAATCCATTGTGATATAAAAAACGCTGATCTTCAGCCGCCAGAACAGATCTTCTCAAATACGGAGATATGGATCTTATTTTTTTCCATTTATAAACCGGTCGTTTCTCAGGCTCATTTTCAATGAGTGCTTCAGCCCATTCCCAGGCCACATTCGGGGTGAATGGCGGATTGACAAATTTAAGGAATAAAACCTGGGCAATCGTGAGGGCAAAAAAGATCAATAAACACTTTAGAAGAATGTTTTTGAATCGAATTAACCACTTTTTAATTTTACTCTGCTTCATCTTACTTTCGGGTTCTACGCCAGAACAGGAATTGTTGTCAATTTAATTTCCATACTTATTTTTTTTAAGCTCACCTTTTTTCTAAGAAAGTCCTCTTAAACTGCATGGCCCTATGTTACCATCCTCACAATTTTTATCTGATTGGTCCAAAAAGAAAAATAGAATTATGCATCAAATAAGTACTGAAAATTCATAGTGTATTGATTTTAGTTTATAATTTGTATAAATTTAATCGGTTTTGTCCGATTTTATTAGGATGGTTTTCGGGTGCCTTAAAGATATCATCGGCTTAAAAAAGATATGGGGATGAAAATGATTTGCAAGCCTGGTTTTTGAAAGCAAAAGAAATTGTGCAGGAAAAGCTTAAAAAAGGACCCGTGATCTTATGAAAACCTTTGCATTGGATCTTCTTAGAAAATCATTACAAAATGATAAGGCTGAGTTTCGTGATAAGCAGTGGGAAAGCATTGAAGGTCTCATAAAGAATGAGAGAATGCTTGTTGTACAGAGAACCGGATGGGGAAAAAGTATGGTTTATTTTCTTGCAACCAGATTGTTGCGGAAAAAAGGAGCAGGACCTGCACTTTTGATTTCCCCACTACTTTCTTTAATGCGTAACCAGATCGAAGCTGCAGAAAGAATAGGTGTTAAAGCCGTTACCATAAACAGTACTAATACAGATGACTGGGATAGAATAGAGCAAGAGCTTTTACAGAATTCGATTGATGTCTTGATTATATCTCCGGAGCGCCTTGCTAATGATAAATTCCGAGATAACGTAATGTCATCAATTGCGGAGCGGGTTGGTTTATTTGTGGTAGATGAAGCTCATTGTATATCTGATTGGGGGCACGATTTCAGGCCGGATTATCGTAGAATTATTCGTGTATTAAATGCCATCCCTTCCAATGTCCCGGTTCTGGCAACCACAGCTACAGCAAATGATCGAGTAGTAAATGATATCGTTTCACAGTTGGGAATCGATATAAAAACGATCAGGGGGGCACTTGTCAGGGACAGCCTTAAACTTCAGAATATCAATATGCCCAGTCCAGCAGCAAGAATGGCCTGGCTGGCAGAAACAATTCCCGATATTGAAGGCAGCGGCATAATCTATACTTTGACTATTCGGGATGCAGAACGGGTTGCCGAGTGGTTGAGAATAAATGGAATCAATGCGGAATCATATCATTCACAAATTACAAATTCAGCAAATGGAGCATCTGCAAAGGAAATATTAGAACAAAAACTGTTAAAAAATGAAATTAAGGCGTTAGTGGCTACTATTGCTTTAGGGATGGGTTTTGATAAACCTGACCTTGGATTTGTAATTCATTTTCAAAGACCGGCCTCAGTCGTTCATTATTATCAACAGGTTGGCCGAGCTGGCCGAGCTGTCGATGAGGCCTATGGCATTTTACTCTGTGGCGAGGAGGATGATCATATTGCAGACTTTTTTATTCGAAACGCTTTCCCTCCACAAAAAGATGTTACAGCACTATTAAATGCATTGGAAGAATCAGATATAGGACTTTCAATAAAAGAATTACAAGTGAAACTGAATCTGAGTGAATCACGAATAAAAGAAAAAATAGTAAAATACCTTACCGTCGAATCTCCTTCACCCATCACCAAGATAGGAAGTAAATGGCAGGCTACAGCAGCAGCTATCGGGTACGAGATTGACAAAGCATCTGTGGAAGCCATTACACAAATTCGAAGACAGGAACAAACCCAGATGCAGGAATATATGAACCACAGTGGATGCCTTATGAAATTCCTTGAAAAAGCCTTAGATGATCCAAATCCAACGCTCTGCAAAAAATGCGTCAACTGTAATCGTGATATGCTTTTGCCTGAAGAATGCGATATTGATTTGGTAAATCGTGCGGCTATTTATCTAAAAAGGAGCTATCAACCGATAGAACCTCGAAAGCAATGGCCGGCATTCAAGCAATTGCCGACATATGGTTTTTCTGGCAACATAAAGCAAGAAATGCGGGCTGAAGAGGGGCGATCATTATGCTTATGGCGGGATGCAGGATGGGGAGACCTGGTCAGAAAAGGCAAATATGATGATGAGCAGTTTTCGGATGATTTAGTAACAGCCTGTAAAGAAATGATAAAGAAATGGGCACCGGAACAGGCACCTGAATGGGTCACCTGTATTCCATCTGAGAAGCACCCGGAATTGGTTCCTGACTTTGCACAGCGTTTAGCAAATGTATTAGGAATTCCATTCGTTCCTTGTATTGAAAAAGTTAAAGACAATCAACAGCAAAAATTAATGGAAAACAGCTTGCAACAAGCACGAAATTTGGACAGTGTATTCAAAGTAAAGCTTGAATATAAATCTTATTCTCCCTGTTTTCTGGTTGATGATATAGTCAGTTCCAGATGGACATTGACCGTTGCAGCAGCATTACTTCGCGAAGTCGGCTGTCAAGCAGTTTATCCAATGGCATTAGCATTAAATTCACCGAGGATGGATTAGTGATGAATTTTTTAACAGAAGATACCAAGGCCATTATTCTGTTATGTGGAATCTTGGGGAAAAAAGCATCAGTGAAATCATTAAGTCAAACGGAATATGGTCGTTTAGTGCGCTGGCTTATCGATAATAATTTAACACCGGCATCATTATTGGATAATAAACTGATAAAGGATGCCTCATCAGGATCAAAACTTAAAGAAAATCGACTTGAAATTCTTTTGGGACGTGGGACTCAATTGGGCTTTGCTGTAGAGAAATGGCAGCGGGATGGCGTTTGGGTGATCAGTAGAAGTGATTCAGATTATCCCAGACGGTATAAAAAGCATTTAAAGGAAAAAGCACCTGCTCTTTTATTCGGTATCGGGGACCGAGCATTTTTAAATGGTGGTGGCCTTGCAATGGTGGGATCACGTAATGTCGATGAAAAAGGAGAGGCCTTTACAAAAAAGGTAGCCATATCGTGTTCAAAAAACAAGATGCCGGTTGTTTCCGGTGGGGCCAGAGGAGTTGACCAGATTTCGATGGAAACAGCTCTTGATGCTGGGGGGACTTCTATTGGTATTGTAGCTGATAATTTATTGAAAAAAAGTCTGGGCAAAACATTTAGAAAAGCTATAGCTTCCAAACGTTTACTCCTGATTTCTCCTTTTCATCCCGGAGCAATGTTTACGGTCTGGAATGCCATGGATCGAAATAAACTTATTTATGCTATGGCTGATTTTGCTCTAATCGTGAGTGCAGAGCACAAAAAAGGTGGAACCTGGGCGGGTGCTACTGAAGAACTTAAACGGAAAGATGCTGTGCCGGTTTTTTGTCGGATTGATAATGATGCACCCAAAGGCAATAAAAAGCTATTAGATCTTGGTGCGATTCAGTGGCCTGAAAATTGTTCCACCCTCAAGTTGAATTTTATATTGAAGGATGCAGCAACCTTTTTTTATAAAAAACAAGAGCAAAACAATTTAACTTTATTTGATCTGTCGTGCAATGAGTCCATCCCCAAAAAAGAAAGACAGGATAAAATTGTTAAAGCATCATCTGAAAAGCATGACAAAAAAGAAGATAAAAATTTGTTACTTCTCTCCATTTATGAGGCAGTTCTTCCCTTTATTTTGAAAACTTTATCCACTCCTATAACTCCTGCAGACCTGGCAGAGAAACTGGATGTACAAAAGGGTCAAATGACTGTCTGGCTGAAAAAAGCTGCTGAGGAAGGAAAAATAAAGAAAATAATCAAACCGGTTCGGTATATCAGAGTGAAATAATATATGTTGCCTTTGGATAAGACACTTTTGTTATTTTTATTGGGTTTTTATTGTGATTTTTTGGAAATCTGAAAAACCAAGTATATCATTGCATATCAACTTTTTTTGTGGTATTAAAATTAGACTTTCAACACCTGTGCGCCCGTAGCTCAGCTGGATAGAGCGCTGGACTTCGAATCCATAGGTCGGGGGTTCGAATCCCTCCGGGCGTGCCACTTTCAGAGTTTGAAATTTTTGCTATTTAGGTCGATTCAATTACAATTGCCTTTAAACTCTTTTTGAAGGGTTCAAGAGTTGATCGTCCAGTTGGTAAATGATTATTGATGCGTTTTCTAAATATCCTTTTGCCCTGTTCATCAATAATAACAATGTAATTATTACTTGAATGTAAATCGATTCCAGCATACATTAATCAAGATGACCCCGGCTTTATTCCCGGGTTTTTAAAATTAAGAGAATACTTATTGTTTTCATCAGCAATTAAGAGTCCATTAGAAACAAGCTTTTTCATATCACGCCTTGCAGTTTGGGTTGTTACGTTATTATACAAAATTGAAAATGGTCTGGTCTCAATTAATTCTTTAAGCGTGAAAGCAACGGGACTATCCAAAAGCAATGACAATAATTCAAATTGCCTCAGCGTAATGTTTTTCTTTTGTTTCTCAAATCGATAGAACTCTCTTAACGAGAACTTTCTTATAAAATAAATTATTGTTTTTTTAATTCTTGATAAACTATCAGCAGAAGCTGCTATACAAAATTTCAAAAATGGAGTTGCATCTTTTTTTATACGGATACTTTTTGAAAACGAGTTATAATATTCATCTACGTTTCGATAATAGTAATTTGAAAGCTCTCTTGGGACATAATTAATATTGGAAGCCTGGAGAATGATGGCTTCTATAAGCCTTGCAGTTCTCCCATTTCCATCCCAAAAAGGATGAATGATACAAAAATAATAATGAGCAAGAGAGGCTCGAATAAATGGATTGAGATGTAAGACTTCATCGCTATTTATCCAGTCGATGAACTCTCGCATCAAATTTTTTATATCATCAATTATTTTTGGTGGAGTATACATGCCGCCATGGGCTTCATCGCCGACATAAACTATGCCATTCCGGTATTTTCCAGGTACATTGTTTTTATCAGGGATATCGTGCGTGATAACTTTGTGAAGATCACATATAAACTCTTCGGTCAGGTTAAACGGTTCCGTCATTGGATCTATACGTGAAAGAAGTGCATAGGCTTTTATGAGATTTTTAATTTCTTGCTGATCTTTTTTGGTATAGATGTCAACTTCTTCGCCTTGAGCTATTTTTTTTACATCATCGCCTGTTATCGGGTTTCCTTCTATCGCAGCAGTTCCAGCAATTGAACTATACATGATATCGGGTTGAATTTGGGATGCGAGTTCTGGAAGAATAGGGAGATCAACAATGGTTTCGTTTAGGACAGTAGCACGAATTAATAAGTTATCAATTTGAGAGGAATCATAATTCTCATTAAAATAAAATTTTCCAGATTTGAATGTTAGAAATTCCTTCATATATGTCACCGTTTATGTATCAAAAAATGCAACTAAAAAAACATTTAATTTCAGTATCTTGTTAAATTTATAAGCAAAAATATGTCACCAATATAGATACTATAAGAAATCAAAAAAATAAAGAAAAAAACAACTGAAATTTAAACAAATAACATGCTACGTGCAAGCTGCACATGGACAAGCCAGTGAGCTAAACATTAAAAGTCTTGAATCAACGTTGGAGTAAAAAGGAAGATTGGTCAAAGATGATCGATTTTTTAATTGATGCCTTCAAAAGAATGGAAAAGGCGGTAAAACCCATGTGAAGAAATTAAATACAAATATTAAAAAAACGCCATAATACTGGTTACAGGAGGAAACGAGGCAACGGCGGACAACGGGTAGGGCAACGGGGTCTTGATTAGTGATCTAATCCTGTCGAATTGACGTCCCCCGATCTCCCATTCTATGTGCCATTGTCTTGCCATAATTCAAATTTATTATTCACATTTTGCTGTAAAGTCAAGACTTAATCACTAATCAAGATGTGACCCCGGCTTAATGACCCCGGCTTCTCCTAATCAAGATGTGACCCCGGCTTCTCCCCTAATCAAGATGTGACCCCGGCTTCTAATCAAGATGTGACCCCGGCTTTGACCCCGGCTTTGTGCCCCCGGCTTCCCCTTTGTCAGTTCAATTCAAATTTTATTGGAATTTTGACCCACATTTCTTCAGGCCTTCCATTTTTTTTACCAGGTTCAAAAAGCCAAGTTTTAACAGTTTTTACAGCCTGGCGATCAAGGGATTTATACTTGCTGGACTTAAAAATTTTCAAAGAAGAAACTGTTCCTTTTTTAGAAACCAACACCATTAGTTCGACAGTTCCATGATAGCCTCTTTTTCGAGCGACAACCGGGTAAGTGGGTAAGGTGTTTTTTTTATAAAGCGGTTTCGCAAATTCTATCCGGGCTGCTTTTTGTTTAATAATTTCTTTCTTTTGAGGAGTTGCTTTTTTAAAGGTTGCGGGTTGGCCTTGGGAATCTTGTTTTTTTACAGTTTTAATTGACTTTACTTCAACCACCCTAACTGGGTTTGGTTTTTCCTTTATTACCTCTTTTGAATTGTGAATGACCGGTTTATTCTGTTTGGGCTTTGGTTGATTGTGAATAACAGGGTTATTCTGTTTTGCTTGGGTGTGAATAACAGGGTTGCTCTGTATTATTTTTTTTTCAAGTTTTACCAAGTTTTTTTTCTTAAGAATAGTACGGGTGATATTTTTCGGAGTAAAATCTGCGACTTTTTTTTGTACAGGCTCTGATTTATTTTTTTTTGGCTTGTTTATTGAATCGGTTTTTTTTTTGGGTTTGTCCGGTTTAGAAAAAATTTTTTTTAATACAGGCTGTCTGTAGGAGATCGTCACTGAACCCTGTTTGATTTCAGGGGGTAAAACTTTATTATTTTTATTCAATAGTGACGGCATTATTACTATTAAAGCAATATGAAAACCCATGGCAATTAAAGCGGATAATAAAAATCGTTTCATCTTTATATTTGGTCTTCAGGGTCGGCCTGTAAAGAAATCTGATTCAACCCGGCCATTTTGATCCGGTCTAAGATTTTAAAGAGAGTCTGATAAGAGATGCTTTTATCTGCAAAAAGAAGAACATCTGGTTTTTTTTCTTTTTTTGCCTGTTCTTCAAGAATGATAGTTAAATGTTCAAGATCAACCTTTTCTTTGTTAACAAAAATTTGGCTGTCCTTATTTATGGTAACTGCCAGAACAATATTTTTCTCCGGTTTAACAGCAGAGGATTCAGGCAAAGAGACAGGCATACCTTTGTGTACGGCCATGGAGATCATGGTATAGATAAACACGACCAAAAGAAGGAAAACAACATCAATCAAGGGAAGCATCTCTATTCTGGGTTTATTGATTTCAGGTAAGTGAATTTTCATTTTTCTGCTTCTGTATGATTGTTTTTATCTAGTAGGATTTGTTCATAAACAATTTCAAAACTGGTGGCATATTTTTCCATTATTCCGGCAGCACGTTTGACCCTTGAGTTGAAGTAGTTGTATGGAAAAACAGTTATAATGGAGATAGACAAGCCGACTGCCGTTGTTATCAGGGCCTGGGCTATACCGCCTGTTACCGCCTGGGGGTTTGCAATCCCTGATGTTCCCAGCATATCAAATGAAGAGATGATTCCCATAACCGTACCCAGTATGCCCATGAGCGGGGCAACGGTAATCATGGTATCAAGCACTCCCATAAATCTTTGCATACGATCAATCTCGTCGGCTGCAGATGATTCCATAGCCTTAATTAAAGAATATTTGCGATGAAGAATACCGCTGATAATTATTCTGATTACATAATTTTTTGATCCCGAAGCTTTTTGACGAACAAGATCCCAATCCCCTTTTCTGGTGAGGCCTAACACTTCATCCACAAGTTTCTGGTTTTTTTCCATGCCAATCCCAATCCAGAAAAATGTCCGCTCAATGATAATGGTCAAAGAAATAATTGAGCAAATCAATAAAGGGTACATGACAGGTCCGCCGTTATAAAATATTTCCATCATAAGATATGGTTCTCCCTTTTGTTTAACGCGTTTTGGGTGACAAGAAAGATGCAGGGTCTTTTTGATGCAGGATTTTTCTGGATGTTTACTTTTGTATTGTACACTTCCTGAATTGATTTTTCAGACAGGACTTGTTCACAGGTTCCGGTTTTATAAATTTTTCCGGTTTCCCCATCTAACAAAACAAGCCTGTCAGAGTATTCTGCAGCCAGGTTCAGATCGTGAAGAACCATTAGTACAGAAAGATTAAGCCCGGTGTTAAGAGAGCTTATCAGCTCAAGAATTTGAACCTGGTGTGTGATATCCAGATGACAGGTGGGTTCATCAAGAATAAGAAGCTTGGGTTCCTGGGTTAAGGCCCTGGCAATGGCGGCAAGCTGCCTTTCTCCTCCGCTTATTTCATTGATGGGTGCATCCTTAAGCTTTAAAACACCGGTAAGCTCCATATATTTGTGGGCAAGTTTAATGTCTTTGTTGGTTTCAAAGAATTGATATTTTTTAAAAAAAGGCATTCTTCCTAAAAGAACATATTCTTCAACACTCATGGCAACCGGTTCAACAGACTGCATGACAACTCAAATATGCTTGGCCAATTGTCTGTTTGA